>NZ_JAXXBR010000114.1:0-63763 GCF_037242085.1 Alitiscatomonas sp.
TCACCAACTTGTTCTTCAATTTTCTGGATGGTGGCGCTCAGGGAAGGCTGGGATATGTGGAGTGCCTCGGCTGCCTTACTGAAGCTGCGCTCTTTATAAACTGAATAAACGTAATCCATATGATTAAACATTGCAGAATTCTCCATAGTATAGATTTTTATTTATAATTATATATTAATATTAGTATTGGATTATTTGTCAAGAGGATGCTTTAATTATCTTAATAAATTACGCGTATTTTATAATTTACTGATTCTGGGGGTACAGAAAAGTTATGATTGATTTAAGAAGCGATACATTAACGATGCCGGATTTACCTATGTTAGAGACTATATTAGCGGCAAAATTAGGGGATGATGGGAGAACGGATTCCAGAGGCCGTGGAGAAGATGCCACAGTGAATCGGTTGGAAGATTTGTCAGCTGAAATAACCGGAAAGGAAGCCGCAGTTTTTATGCCGACCGGAACCTTTGCAAACTCCACAGCGATTATGACATGCTGTCATGCTGGAGACAAGGTTTTAGTTGAAGAGGAGCAGCATATTCTACTGACAGAGAAATTTGTATTTGAGAAAGATTATGGACGTTTGATTCCCGTTTGTTACAGGTTGGATCACAAGCACATGCCGGATCCGGAAGAGATTGACCGGTTGCTTTCAGAAAGTGGGTCAAAGCTGGTATGTCTGGAAAATTCTCACAATTCGGCAGGCGGATACTGCATTGATTGTTCCACGCTGGAAAAAATAAGAAAAGTAGCTGATAAGCATGGCGCATGGATCCATATGGATGGAGCCCGGCTGTTTCACGCTGCAGCATATCTGGATACGACGGCCAGCCAGCTCTGCCAATATGCGGATTCTGTCATGTTCTGTGTGTCAAAGGGTCTGGGCGCACCTATAGGCTCTTTACTCTGCAGTACAGAGGATTTCTGTAAAAAAGCCCGTGAGAATCGTAAGCTGTTCGGCGGCGTCATGCGTCAGGCAGGTGTGGCCGCAGCTCCGGCAATTTATGCCCTGGAAAACAATATCGAACGTTTAAGGGAAGATATTGAAAATGCCAGTGTGATCTACGATATGCTGAAGGGAAAGATGAAAAAAATTGGCATACAGGAGGAGGTACAGACCAATATTATTATGCTGGATCTGTCCAAAGCTGGAATTTATGCGGAGGAATTCTGTGAAATAGCAGAAAAAAAGGGTCTTCTCATGCGTCCCTTCCGGAGCCTGGTTAAGGTTCGGATGGTGCTCTATAAGGGAATTACGCGCCAGGATGCGGTCAGGGCTGCGGAAATTGTTCTTGAGATTGATCGTTCTCTGTAAATACTGGGGGAAAGGGGATTACAAAGATGAAGATAGCGGGAAAGAAAATAGGGCTGAGCACGCAGGTTTTTTCTGCCATGATACTGGGAGCAGTTTTGGGACTGCTATTTGGAGATGTCATGGTGAAGCTGGAATTTATTGGAACCGTATGGCTGAACTGCATTAAGCTGATCGTTGTCCCCATGGTTTTAATGACGATTATTACTGGTATTACATCTCAGAAGGACTTAAAGACCCTGGGACGGATCGCTGTACGTATCATGGCTTTTTATATTATTACAACATTGATAGCCAGTGTGGTGGGGTTGCTGGTAGCAGGCATCGTCCAGCCAGGAAAATATGCGAATTTCACCGGTCTGGAGTCTAAGGAGGTTTCTGGCTCTGCGGATATAACCATTGCAGATTTTTTCATTAATATGTTTTCTGCGAACATGTTCCAGACCTTTGTGGAGGCGAATATTCTGCAGACAGTCATCATTGCCATTTTGATCGGTGTGGCTATTATGCTGGTGAAAAATGAGGACCATCGTCAAAAACTGATTTCTGGATGTGATGCTTTATGCAGTATGGTTTTTTCTCTTATTGGAATGATCATGAAGGCATCTCCGGTTGGCATTTTATTCCTTATGGGTGCGTCCTTTGGAAAATATGGTACAGGAATTTTTACATCCATGGCCACCCTGTTAGGAACATATTATTTATCCTGTCTGGTACATATTCTGGTTGTGTATGGAGGCATACTCTTTATTGGCGCCGGAATCAATCCCTTTAAATTTATAAAAGAAAGTGCGGAGCTATGGGTCTATACCCTTTCTACATGCAGCAGCGTAGCTGCAATTCCTGTAAATATGAAAGTGGCGCGTGAAAAATTCAATGTACCGGATCGTATTTCCAGTTTTACCGTGCCTCTGGGTTCTCAGATGAATTATGATGGAAGTGTCCTGCTTTACGGATGTGTGATCATGTTTATCTGTCAGGTCTGCGGACAGGCAGTAAGTATTGAGATGATGTTAAGAGTCGTCTTGTTGTCTGCAATTTTGTCCACAGGAGGCGGAGGTGTTCCGGGAAGCGGTATTGTAAAGCTTTTAGTAGTGGTGGAGGCATTTAACCTTCCAACAGAAATTGTCGGTATTATTGCTGCGTTCTATCGGCTTTTCGATATGGGAACCACAACCAATAACTGTCTGGGAGATCTGGTGGGAACGGTGCTGATTTCCAGGCTGGAGGAAAAACGCAGCAGGAGGTAGGCGGTTAAAGCTGCTGTTGGGAAAAAGACAGTTCCAGACAAAGGGCTGCGGTTCGTATGAGCCGCAGCCCTCTTCCGTCCCCACAGGAATGCCCCTTAATGGATCTCCCCGCCCACTGCCCGGATATCGCATGTGTTGCGGACGGCGGCCTCAATGGCGGCCTCCAGGGCTGCGGTGATGTCTGCAATGGCCATGGACGGCGTATTGGGCTTATTGACTGCCTGGGATGCGGCGTAGGGCACATGGATAAAGCCGCCGCGGACATCCGGGAATTCCTTATGGATATAATAGAGGATCCCGTACATCACATGGTTGCAGATATAGGTTCCGGCGGAGTTGGACAGACTGGACGGATATCCGGCGTCCTTGATGGCCTGGACCATGGCCTTCACGGGAAGATTGCTGAAGTACGCGGCATCCCCGTCCGCAAATACCGGCTCGTCAATGGGCTGGTTTCCTTCGTTATCGGGGATCCTGGCATCGGTGATGTTGATGGCTACCCGCTCCGGCGTTACGCCGAACCTGCCGCCTGCCTGGCCGACGCTTATGACCATATCCGGCTGGAGCTCCTTCATCTTTTCATGGATCCTTTCGATGGATCTGCCGACTACGGTCGGGATCTGCATGGTGACGATCTCTGCCCCGGCGATCTCATTTCTGATACATTTTACGGCCTCCCAGGCCGGATTTATGGATTCGCCGCCAAACGGATCGAACCCTGTGACTAATACCTTCATGACGTTTCCCCTTTCCTGCGGTACACCCCTGCGCAGAATGGTTTGACAAACCCATTCTGTGAATGTATGATAAGTGACGGGGACCCGGGCCGGAGCCGGAAATATCCAGTGCCGGAGCCGGAGCCCCGGGCCGCAGAGCGCGGCCCTCTGATATCCTCATTATACCGAAGGCTGGAAAAATATGCAAGGAGCGAAAACATCTGATGAAGATCATTATTTCCCCCGCAAAGAAAATGGAAGAATGCAGTGACATGTTTGAACCCGGCGGTTTTCCGGTGTTTCTGGACCGGACAAAACGGCTGCATGAACGGCTCTGCTCCATGTCGGAAGAGGAGCTTAAGGAGCTGTTTAAGGCCAACGACCGGATCACACGGGAAAATTTTGAACGGTACCAGGCCATGGATCTGGACCGGGCGCTGACGCCGGCCCTTCTTTCCTATGTGGGGATCCAGTACCAGTATATGGCGCCCCACCTGTTTTCCCATGGTCAGTGGGAATACGTAAAAAACCATCTGCGGATCCTGAGCGGCTTTTACGGGATCCTGCGGCCCGACGACCGGGTAACTCCCTACCGCCTGGAAATGCAGGCCAGGCTGGCAGTGGATGGAAAGAAGGACCTGTACGATTTCTGGGGGAGCAGTCTGTTTGAGGAGCTGACCGGAAAGACAGAAGAGGAGACGGAGCCGGGCAGCGGCGGGAAGGCAGAAAATACGCCGGTGATCTTAAACCTGGCCTCCAGGGAATACAGCAAAGCCATCGAGCCGTTCCTGACGCCGGATATCCGGTTTGTTACCTGCGTCTTTGGCGTGCTGAAGGACGGAAAAGTAAAGATAAAGGCCACGGAGGCCAAAATGGCCAGAGGAGAGATGGTCCGTTTTCTTGCAGAAAACAACGTTACAGATGTGGAAGCGGTCAAAGGGTTTTCCGTATCCGGCTACGGGTATTCCCCGGAGCATTCGGAGGAAAACAGCTTTGTGTTCATAAAAAATCATGGAAAAGAGGAAAAATAAATGTTAAAGAGAATCGGAAGCGGAGACCCATGCTGGTGCGGGAGCAGAAAGCCCTACGGCCAGTGCCACCAGGAATTCGACAGGAAGGTGAGCAGGGCCCGGTTCATGGGACATGAGGTGCCGTCCCACAAGATCATAAAAACGCCGGAGCAGATCCAGGGGATCCGGGAGAGCGGAAAGCTCAATGTGGCGGTGCTGGACTACGTGGCAGAGCGGATCAGGGCCGGGATCACAACGGCGGAGATCGACCAGTGGGTGTATGATTATACAACAAAGCACGGAGGGATCCCGGCTCCTCTGGGCTATGAGGGCTTCCCCAAAAGCGTCTGCACCTCCATTGACGCCCAGGTGTGCCACGGGATCCCGTCAGAGGACGTGGTCTTAAAGGAGGGCGATATCATCAACGTGGATGTGTCCACCATCCTCCACGGCTATTATTCCGATTCCTCCCGTATGTTTATGATCGGGGATGTGGGACCGGAAAAGGAGAAGCTGGTGCGCGTCGCCAGGGAAGCGGTGGAAAAGGGACTCCAGGAGGTGAAGCCATGGGGATATCTGGGAGACATGGGCCAGGCCGTCCATGACCATGTGAAAAAGCACGGCTATACAGTGGTGGAGGATGTGGGAGGCCACGGCGTGGGACTGGAATTCCATGAGGATCCCTTTGTCAGCTATGTGACCCGTCGGGGAACGGAAATGCTCATGGCCCCGGGCATGATCTTTACCATTGAACCCATGGTCAACATGGGCGGCGACGAGATCTTTGTGGACGATGGAAACGGCTGGACCATTTATACGGAGGATGGGAAGCCGTCGGCCCAGTGGGAGATCATGGTGCTGGTGACCGAGGACGGTCATGAGGTGCTGGCCTGGTAAAGGAAATGGAAAAATAGTAACTCTATTTCAAAAAAATAGATAAAATGTGTAAATTTTTCTTGTGATACCTCGGAAGGTTTAGTATAATAGAGTCAGATATCTGAACGGTTATGTACGTGAACCCTATGAAAAGGAGGCAGATCTATGGAGCTGAAGTACGAGAAAATTTATGCACCCGGAACCGACGTTGGCTTAAAGGTCACAAAAGGCCATTTTGCCACCAACCATGCCCACACCAATTATTATATCGATCTGACGACCATCAAGAGCCGCGTCAGTGAGGCCCAGGAGATCGCCAGGGCACTGGTACATATGTACCTGTACGACATGGTCGTGGATACCATCGTATGCATGGAAGGAACAGAGGTCATCGGAACGCTTCTGGCAGAGGAGCTGACAAAGGGCGGCTTCCTGTCCCTGAACGCCCACAAGACCATTTATATCATCAAGCCCGAATTCAACAGCAACAGCCAGATCATGTTCAAGGATAATTTCCGTCCCATGTTAAACGGGAAGAATGTGATCCTTCTGACTGCCACCGTGACCACGGGTCTTACCATCAACAAGGGCATCGAGGGAATCCAGTATTACGGCGGCATCATCCAGAGCGTATCGGCAGTGTTCAGCGCCCTGGACGAGATGAACGGGATCCCCATCAAATCCGTATTCGGAAAGCGGGAGCTGCCGGATTATATGTTCAGCGATTACCGCAACTGTCCGATCTGCAAGGAAGGAAAGAAGCTGGATGCGCTGATCAATCCATACGGATATTCAAAACTGTAAACGGGAAAACGAAAAACGGCGTCCTGCGGCTGTCCCTGGACGCCTTTTTTATGCATAGGAAAAAGCGGCCGGCAGCCGGTCCTTCCGGGGTCCCCATTCCGTGAGAGAAAGCCGTACCATAAGAGAAAGGATAACAGAACATGGAATTAAATAAAAATATGATGCAGAAGACGGTCCTGGCCCTGGTGCTGCTTGCAGTGGCGGCGCTTTCGGCTTTTGTAGTATCGGAAAGAGTATCTGCGCCGGAATACCATAAGGCCTCCATGGAGGCCCTGGAGGAAAAGAAGATTACGGTCATGGAGATGACGGCGGCTGTGGCGGCCAGCTCCATCGCTGTGGCAGCCATTCCGGGGGACGCCACGACTCCCCTGGCGGACCAGATCGCAGAGCTTGGGAGCTATCTGATGATCGCCGCGGGGGCTGTGATGCTGGAGAAGTTCCTTTTGGCCATTACGGGCCATGCGGCCTTTTCTCTTCTGATCCCGGCTGCCTGCGTCCTGGGGATCCTGGGAATGTTTTTATCCTCCGGTGTTTTAAAACGTTTAGCCCTGCGCCTTGCTGTGACCGGCCTTGCCATATTTATGGTGATCCCCGCGAGCTTAAAGGTCAGCAGTCTGATCGAGGAGGCCTTTGAGGTCAGCCAGACCATTGAGGAGGCGGAAAAAGCCGCAGGAGCGGTGGAAGAGGAAGCGGCGGAGGCATCCGGAGAGGAAAAGGGACTGTCCGGCTGGATCTTAGGGGTAGGAGAGAAGCTCAATGGAGCAGTGGATCAGGCCAAAAAGGCGCTGGGCCGCTTTGTGGATGCAGTGGCGGTCCTGATCATCATTAACTGTGTGATCCCGGTGCTGGTGCTGTGGTTCTTCCTCTGGCTTATAAAAACGGCGTTCAGTGTGGACATCCATGTGCCGGCAGACCGGTTCCTGCCGGGAAGATGACCGAAGGCCGGAGCACTGTGACTCTGCCGGGAAGACGACCGGCCGCCTGGCCCCGCAGCGGGGCGCACGGTTTCGTCGTACCATAACCAAGATTTATGGAAAATATGAAAATAAAGCACTTGCAATTTCAGATGAAATTTGTATAATATAAACTAACATTAAGGGAAGGAGACGCAGATACAATGATGATGGAACTGGTACTAATCGCAGTCGTGATCCGAATTATTGGCAGCATTATCGTCGTGGACGGGAATGCTTATTTGCGTTATGCTGAAACTTAAGGGATCTGACGGCAGTATACTCAAAGAAATTTGGGATAGAGAGAAACCTTACAGCACGACGCTGTAAGGTTTTTTTGTATCATGGGAAAGTACATCCTATGATATAAAAAACGCTTTCTGCGGGGACCGCTGTGCGGCGGAAGGGAAATTTTCTGCGGAGGCGGCCCGGAAGATCTGTTTCCATCAACCAGACAAGGGGAAGACTTTATGAAAATGAATGGTGCACGGATCCTGGTGGAGGAGCTGATCCATCAGGGAGTGGAAGTGATATTTGGATATCCGGGCGGCGCGGTCTTAAATATTTATGATGAGCTCTACCTGGCATCAGACCGGATCCGCCATGTATTATCGGCCCATGAACAGGGAGCGGCCCATGCGGCCGACGGCTATGCCAGGGCCAGCGGGAAAACAGGAGTGGTCCTGGCCACCAGCGGGCCCGGAGCCACCAACCTGGTGACCGGCATTGCCAACGCATACCTGGATTCAGTGCCCATGGTGGCCATCACAGGAAACGTGGCAGTCAGCAGCCTGGGGAAGGACTCCTTCCAGGAGGTGGATATCGTGGGGATCACCCAGCCCATCGTGAAGCACAATTTCATGGTGCGGGATATTAAGGATCTCCAGAGGACGATCCAGGAGGCCTTTGAGATCGCCAACGACGGGAGGAAGGGGCCGGTGCTCATCGATATCCCAAAAAACGTCCAGGCGGCGGAGTGGGAATACGATCCGGATATGAAGGCGCCTTCTGTGAAGAAGGCGAGAAAGACCAGCATCAGCAGCCTGGACGAGCTGCTGGAAATGGTAAAGAAAGCAAAGCGGCCGTTTATTTATGCAGGCGGCGGCGTGATCGCCTCGGGTGCTGAAAAAGAGGTCCTGGAGCTTTCAAGGCGGTTAGATGCGGCCGTGGGACTCAGCATGATGGGCCTCACCTCAGTGCCGGCCTCTTATCCGCTGAACCTGGGCATGTGCGGCATGCACGGACAGTACGCCTCCATCATGGCCCAGTCCCAGTGCGATCTGCTGTTTGCTGTGGGCGTGCGGTTTTCGGACCGGGCCACCGGCGACCTGAATGAATATACCAGCAAATGCATGACGGTCCATATCGATATCGACCGGGCGGAGATCGGAAAGAATGTGAGTCCCGATATCAGCATGTGGGGAGATGTGAAGATGATCCTTCAAAGGATCCTGGATGTGCTTCCCCAGTGTGAGCATCCGGACTGGCTCCGCCAGATCGAAGAGTATAAGAGCGCGGAGGTCCTGCCGCCTGCAAAGGGCTTCAGTCCCAGGGCGATCATTGAAGAGGTGAACCGCCACGGGGACGCGGACACGGTGGTGGCCACCGACGTGGGACAGCACCAGATGTGGACCATGCAGTTTTATAAATTTGAAAAGCCCCAGAGACTTCTGACCTCCGGCGGCCTGGGGACCATGGGCTACGGCCTGGGAGCCGCCATCGGAGGCTGCATCGCCAATGGAAGAAAGCGGACAGTGCTTTTTACCGGGGATGGAAGCTTCGGGATGAATTTAAACGAGATGGCCACGGCGGTGAGCCAGAACCTGCCCCTGACCATTGTGGTGATGAACAACGATGTTTTAGGCATGGTGAGACAGTGGCAGACGATCTTTTACGATTGCCATTACTCCCATACCACCCTGGACCGGAGGACGGATTTTCCGGCCCTGGCAGAGGCCTTCGGGGCAAAAGGAGTTTCTGCCCATACCATGGAGGAGCTGAAGAAAGCCCTGGACGAGGCGGATCAGAGCGACGGACCGGTGCTCATCGACTGCCATATCGGTATGGACGAAAAGGTGCTCCCCATGATCCCGCCGGGTCGGTCGGCCAGAGACATGATAGTGAAAGGATAAGCCTATGGAAGAGAGATTTGCCGTTGGCCTGATCGTCAACAACCGCTTTGGTGTCCTGGACCGGATCGCCGGACTTTACGCCAAGCGCTGCTATAACATCGACGCCATCTCCGCCGGACCCACAGAGAACCCGGAATACACCCGGCTCACCATCGTGTCCACGGGAGATGAGTATATGAAGGACCAGGTGGTACGCCAGCTTTATAAGCTTTATGATGTGAAGACTGTGGCCCTCCTGGAACAGGAGCATACATTATTTGCCCAGCATATGTTTGTAAAGATGCATCTGACCGGAACGGAGCGCGGCTCCTCCAAGCACCAGGTGCTGGAGCTGATCAATGAATACGGAGGGAAGGTGGTGGACTTTGGAGAAGAGCACCTGACTGCCGAGATCACAGGGACCAAGGAAAAGGTGGATTCCTTCGTGGAGAAGATCCGCAAGTTTGGGATCCTGGAGTTAAGCAGCTCCGGAGATATCGCCATTGGGATCGGCTGGGACAATACCTTAAGCGTCGCCCCCAGGGAGGCGGAGGAAGATCAGCCGGAACCGTAAGCGCGGATGAAAAAGGCTTTAACCAAATTTTATATATAAAAAAGGAGAAAAAACTATGGCTACAATGTATTATGAGAGAGACTGCAATTTATCACTTCTGGATGGAAAGAAGATCGCTGTGATCGGATACGGTTCCCAGGGCCATGCCCATGCGCTGAACTTAAGGGATTCCGGCTGTGACGTGGTGGTGGGTCTGTATGAGGGCTCTAAATCTGCCGTACAGGCAAAAGAGGACGGCTTTACTGTAATGAATACCGCTGACGCCGTAAAGGCCTCCGATATCATCATGATCCTGGTAAACGATGAAAAGCAGGCGGTTCTTTATAAAAACGATATCAGGGAAAATCTGACCGACGGAAAGACCCTGTGCTTTGCCCATGGTTTTAATATCCACTTTAAACAGATCATCCCGCCGGCCGGCGTGAACGTGATCATGATCGCTCCCAAGGGTCCGGGCCACACCGTCCGTTCCCAGTATGTGGCCGGAAAGGGCGTGCCCTGCCTGGTGGCCGTGGAGCAGGATCCCTCCGGAAATTCCATGGAGGTGGCAAAGGCCTATGCAGCAGGCATCGGCGGAGCCAGAGGCGGGATCTTAGAGACTACCTTTAAAGAAGAGACAGAAACCGATCTGTTCGGCGAGCAGGCAGTCCTCTGCGGCGGCGTGTGCGCCCTGATGGAGGCTGGCTTCAATACGCTGGTGGAGGCCGGATATAAGCCGGAGAACGCATATTTTGAGTGTATCCATGAGATGAAGCTGATCGTAGATCTGATCTTCAACGCCGGATTTGAGGGAATGCGCTATTCCATCTCTGATACGGCTGAGTACGGCGACTACATGACTGGAAAGCGGATCATCACCGATTCCGTAAAGGCAGAGATGAAGCAGGTGCTCACAGAGATCCAGGACGGCACCTTTGCCAAGAACTGGATCCTGGAAAACCAGGTAGGCCGCACCATGTTCAACGCAGCCAGAGCCGCCCATGCGGACACGCTGGCAGCAAAGACCGGCCGTGAGTTAAGGGCCAAGATGGGCTGGAAGCAGGCCCAGAACTTAGACGAGGCAAAATAATCTTAAGGAAGGACAGGAGTGCAGCATATGAATTCTGATCAGGTAAAATCCGGTGTGGAGCGTGCTCCCCACCGTTCCCTTTTAAAAGCCGACGGATACAGCGACGAGCAGATCCGCCGCCCCTTTGTGGGCGTGGTCAACTCATTCAATGAGATCGCCCCGGGCCACGTACACTTACAGACCATTGCCAGGGCCGTCAAGGACGGCGTTCTGGCGGCCGGCGGGACTCCCATGGAGTTTAATACCATCGGCGTCTGCGACGGCATCGCCATGGGCCACAAGGGCATGCATTTTTCCTTAAGCTCCAGGGAGCTGATCGCGGATACCATCGAATGCATGGTAAGCGGCCACTGCTTCGACGCCCTGGTGTTCATTCCCAACTGCGACAAGATCGTGCCGGGAATGCTCATGGCGGCCCTGCGCCTGAACCTCCCCTGTATCTTCGTGTCCGGAGGCCCCATGCTCTCCATTGGACAAAGAGACTTAAATTCCGTGTTTGAGGCCGTGGGAGCCAGGAAGGCCGGTCTCATCGGCGACGGTGAGCTGGCTGAGATCGAGGGAAGCTCCTGTCCCGGCTGCGGCTCCTGCTCTGGTATGTTCACGGCCAACTCCATGAACTGCCTTACAGAGGTCCTGGGCCTGGGCCTTCCCGGAAACGGGACCATCCCGGCGGTTTACGGCGAGCGGATCCGCCTGGCAAAGACGGCGGGGATGCAGGTCATGAAGCTTCTGGAGGACAACATCCGTCCCAGGGACATCGTGACGGAAAAGTCCTTTGAGAATGCACTGACCGCAGATATGGCCCTGGGCTGCTCCACCAACTCAGCCCTCCATCTTCCGGCCATTGCCCATGAGGCGGGGATCTCCATCAATCTCCATATGATCAACGAGATCAGCGAGAAGACGCCCAACCTCTGCCACCTGGCTCCGGCGGGCCATCACCACATGCAGGATCTGATGCAGGCCGGAGGGATCTCCGCCGTGCTAAAGGAGCTGCTGGACGGCGGGATGATCGACGGAAGCTGTATGACCGTCACAGGAAAGACCCTGGGTGAGAACGTGGCCCATGCGAAGAACCGCGATCCGGAGGTGATCCGGCCTCTGGACCGTCCGTATACAAAGACCGGAGGGCTGGCAGTGCTCTTTGGAAACCTGGCGCCCAACGGAGCCATTGTAAAGCGCTCTGCCGTAAAGCCGGAAATGCTGGTGAACACAGGGACAGCCCGGTGCTTCGACTCTGAGGAGGAGGCCATTGCAGCCATTTATGCCGGAAAGATCGTGCCTGGAGATGTGGTGGTGATCCGCTACGAGGGTCCGTCCGGCGGACCTGGAATGCGGGAAATGCTTTCCCCCACCTCCGCCATCGTGGGAATGAAGCTGGATACCACCGTGGCCCTTCTGACGGACGGAAGGTTTTCCGGTGCGTCCTGCGGAGCCGCCATCGGCCATATTTCTCCAGAGGCAGCGGCCGGAGGCCCCATCGCCTATGTGAAGGATGGGGATCAGATCGCCATCGACATTCCAAATTACAGCATAAAGCTGCTGGTTTCCGATGAGGAGATGGAGGAGCGCAGAAGGACCATGAAGTTAAAGGAGCCGAAGCAGGTGACCGGATATCTGAAACGGTATGCCAGAATGGTATCCTCAGCAGACAGAGGAGCAATCGTAGAATAATGAACCAGATCGTATCCAATCTGCTGGTATACGGAAAACTGCCGGAGGACTCGATCCTCTGGCAGCTTTCTGATATCTGCATGAGATTAAAAGACGGGAGCCAGGACAGGGACGTGCTGCGCACCCGGGTATTCGGCCAGGTGAAAAACCTCCTTTCTGTATCCACTGATTATGCCTTTGATAAAAACCTCTGGCAGAATTACCTGACCTTTCTTCTGATCACCAGTGAGAATCCCTTCAGCCTGGTATGTGAAAAGGTGGGAGCCCAGGACGGAACGGTCAATATTTTTGTAAAACATGATCTTGAAATGTTCCGGCAGCTGTTCCATTACGATTTTTCCTGGATGGAGGAGGCGCTTTCCATCGACTGCTTTTACCATCTGACCCATTATAAGGCCATCCGGAAAAAGGAACTGATGTATAACAGGAACGTCAGTGAGAAGGTGCGGGCCCTGAGTGAAAAACTGGCGGAGGCAGAGGATGCAGAGGCCTTTTTTTTCCATGTGACCGGGTTTTACCGGGATTACGGCGTGGGTATGTTCGGACTGAATAAGGCCTTCCGCATTGCCGGGAATGAGGACGGGACCGTCCGCTTCCTTCCCATCAACAATATGGATGCAGTGATGCTGGACGATCTCATTGGCTATGAGCTCCAGAAAAAGAAGCTGGTGGATAATACCCGGGCCTTCGTGGAGGGAAGGGCTGCCAACAATGTCCTTTTATTTGGAGATTCCGGTACAGGAAAATCCACCAGCATCAAGGCCATCGTGAACCAGTTTTACCCCGACGGCCTCAGGATGATCGAGATCTACAAGCACCAGTTCAAGGATCTCTCCGCCATCATCGCCCAGGTGAAGAACCGGAATTACCGGTTCATCATTTATATGGATGATCTGTCCTTCGAGGAATTTGAGATCGAGTATAAGTTCTTAAAGGCCGTCATTGAGGGAGGCGTGGAGACAAAGCCGGATAATGTGCTGATCTATGCCACCTCCAACCGCCGTCACCTTATAAAAGAGACCAGCCGTGACCGGGACGACATGGAGCACGGAGAGGACATGCACCGGTCCGACACCATGGAGGAAAAGCTGTCCCTGGTGAACCGGTTCGGCCTTACCATCTATTACGCCAAGCCGGATAAGAGCGGCTTCAATGCGATGGCTGTGGAGCTGGCACGCCGGGCCGGGATCACGCCGGAGGAGATGAGCGATGAGGAGATCGGTTATGAGGCCAACCGGTTTGAGATGCGGGGCGGCGGTCTTTCCGGCCGGACGGCCCAGCAGTTCGTCAACCATCTTGTGGCAGTGAAGCGGTAGCCTGGGGACAGGGGATCCGAAGGACACAAGGGAAAAACGATAAAAGACATATTATTACATTATGTTCAGAAAAAAGCGTCTATCATGAAAAATGATGATGCTTTTTTTGCGTTCCATGCAAATTGTCAAACGTTGTCGAAAGTTGCGGACGAATTTCATTGCTTCTTTCTCGGTTAAAAGCCTATAATAAAACCGCTTGTTCCCCGTTTTTTAAAAGAAAATGGAAAATGCAGGGGGATAGACATTGATTATGACAGTTCAGGAGGGAATGCTATGGCAGAGGTTTCGGTTGCAATCGCGGATGATAACAGACAGACATTAAATCTGTTGGGAGAGATACTTGAGAAGGAAGACGGGATCCATGTGGTGGGAAAGGCGGACAACGGTGAGGATGCGTATAACATGATCGTGGAGACGAACCCGGATATCGTTCTGATGGATGTGATCATGCCGAGACTGGATGGGATTTCCGTGATGGAGCGGGTCAGGAACAACAGCCAGATGAAGGGAACTCCTTCTTTCATTATGGTAACGGCTGCCAGCAGCCAGGATGTGACCGAGGACGCGTTCCGTCTGGGAGCCAATTACTACATAATGAAGCCGTTCAGCCGGGATGTGGTGCTGGATAAGATACGCCGGGTCAGCCGGGGAAGGGTACGGGCTGCTGCTGCCGGCGACCACGGAGGCGTGCGGCGGGTACAGCCATATCTGGATAAGGCGGCGTACATGGAGCAGAACCTGGAGACCGATGTGACCCAGATGCTCCATGAGATCGGGATCCCTGCCCATATTAAGGGATATCAGTATCTGAGAGATGCCATCATCATGTCGGTGCAGGACGCGGAGATGCTGTCATCGGTGACAAAGATCTTATATCCCACCATTGCCAAGCGTCATCAGACCACGTCCAGCCGTGTGGAGCGGGCCATCCGCCACGCCATTGAGGTGGCCTGGAGCCGGGGAAAGATGGATACCCTGAATGAACTTTTTGGCTATACGGTCAACGGGGGCAAGGGAAAACCGACGAATTCAGAATTTGTGGCACTGATCGCAGATAAGATCCGCCTGGATTATAAGAGAATGTAACCGTCCAGCCATATATAAGAGAATCTAAAAAGTTTATGGACCTACTTTCTAAATCCCTGGGAATGTGGTATACTGAACCTAGTGAAAATGAGCGAAAGCTGTATTAGCGGAAGGATGGGTTCAGTATGAAAAACATATTATTTATCGCTTCGGAGGCTGTGCCTTTTATCAAGACCGGGGGCCTGGCGGACGTTGTGGGTTCTCTTCCCAAATGTTTTGACAAAAAATACTTTGACGTACGTGTGATGATACCCAAATATCTCTGTATAAAAGAAGTGCTCCGCAATGAAATGACCTATATAGACCATTTCTATATGGATTATCTGGGCCAGAGCCGTTATGTGGGGATCCTCCAGTATGTATATGAAGGGATCACATTTTATTTCATCGATAATGAAAGCTACTTCTGGGGGGAAAAGCCCTACGGCGACTGGTATTATGATCTGGAAAAGTTCTCCTTCTTCTCCCAGGCAGCCCTTTCGGCCCTTCCGGTGATCGGATGGAAGCCGGATATCGTCCACTGCCACGACTGGCAGACGGGACTGATCCCAGTCTATTTAAAGGACCGGTTCCGCGGCGGAGAATTCTTCCGCGATATGAAGACGGTCATGACGATCCACAATCTGAAATTCCAGGGTGTGTGGGATGTGAAGACCATCCAGAGATTTTCCGGCCTTCCGGATTACTATTTTACGCCGGATAAGCTGGAGGCCTACAAGGACGGCAATATGTTAAAGGGCGGCCTGGTATATGCGGACGCCATCACCACCGTGAGCAGCACCTACGCAGAGGAGATCAAGACCCCGTTTTACGGCGAGGGCCTGGACGGACTCATGAGAGCCCGGGCCAACGACCTGCGGGGGATCGTCAACGGCATCGACTACGATGATTTCAACCCGGAGACCGATCCCTATATCGCCCAGCAGTATAACGCGAAAAATTTCCGGAAGGAAAAGGCAAAGAATAAGCTGGCGCTCCAAGAGGAACTGGGACTGGCAAGAGATGACAAGAAATTCATGATCGGCATCGTTTCCCGTCTTACGGATCAGAAGGGCCTGGATCTGATCCAGTGCGTGATGGACGAGATCTGTACCGACGATGTGCAGCTGGTGGTCCTGGGAACGGGAGACGATAAATACGAGAACATGTTCCGTCATTATGACTGGAAATACCATGACCGGGTATCTGCCCAGATCTATTATTCGGAGCCCATGTCCCATAAGATCTACGCGGCCTGCGATGCCTTCCTGATGCCGTCCCTGTTTGAGCCCTGCGGCTTAAGCCAGCTGATGGCTCTCCGGTACGGCACTGTGCCCATTGTCCGGGAGACCGGCGGCTTAAAGGATACCGTATGGCCGTACAATGAATACGAGGGGACCGGGACCGGCTTCTCCTTTGCCAATTACAATGCCCATGAGATGTTAAACATCATCCGCTACGCAAAATATATCTACTACAATAAAAAGCGTGAGTGGAACAAGATCGTGGACCGGGATATGGCGGTGGATTTTTCCTGGAATACATCCGCAGGAAAATACCAGGAGCTGTACGACTGGCTGCTGGGCTACTAGGGAATGCAGTTTGGAGGAAACCATGGAGATTTGGAATGAGATACTAGGGAACCAGGTGCTGGTGTGTTCCGTGGCGGGCTGGACGGTGGCCCAGGTCTTAAAGACCATCATTGACGTGGTCTTAAACCGGTCGTTCAACCCGGAGCGGCTGTTCGGCTCTGGCGGGATGCCCAGTTCCCATTCGGCCACGGTATGCGCGCTGACCACGGCATCGGGGCTTAAATACGGCGTGGGCAGCTTTGAATTTGCCATCAGCTTTGTGGTGGCCATGGTCGTCATGTACGATGCCATGGGCGTCCGCCGGGAGACGGGAAAACAGGCGCAGCTTTTAAATAGTGTGTTTTTTGAAAATATACTGAACCTGGACGGAGTCCTGCTCCAGGAGAAACTGAAGGAGTATGTGGGCCATACGCCTCTCCAGGTGGCGGCAGGCGCGGTCCTGGGGATCGGCATGACTCTGGTCATCAGCAGTTTTTACTAGGATCCGCGGAAAAATGGGGATGAAAACCTCATAAGCTATATATTTTGGCGAAAAAATCATTAGGGGATATTGCAATATCTGGCAATATCCCTTATAATGTCAGCAGACCGTTTTCCGGCCTGCTGTTTTTGTGCGCAAATTTCCAAACCATATGTCCTGGCAGCGGACATGGGAAAACGCATGGCAGGAACCGGGAAATGGAGAAACTAGTCACGTAGAAACTTTTCTACAAATTTGATAGGAGGAAGAAAAACTTATGGCAAAGTGGGTTTATAAGTTTGAAGAAGGTAATGCTTCGATGAGAAACCTTCTCGGCGGTAAAGGCTGCAACCTGGCTGAGATGACGATCCTTGGCATGCCGATCCCGCAGGGCTTTACTGTTACGACAGAGGCCTGCACCGATTACTACAACAGCGGCAAGCAGATCACAGAGGAGATCCAGAACCAGATCTTCGAGGCTATTACATGGTTAGAGGGCGTAAACGGAAAGAAATTCGGTGATACCGAAGATCCGTTGCTGGTTTCCGTTCGTTCCGGTGCAAGAGCATCCATGCCGGGTATGATGGATACCATCTTAAACCTTGGTTTAAACGACGTGGCTGTTGAGGGCTTCGCAAAGAAGACCGGCAATCCGCGTTTCGCATATGATTCTTACAGAAGATTCATCCAGATGTACTCTGACGTTGTTATGGAAGTTCCCAAGTCCTACTTCGAGAAGATCATCGACGAGATGAAAGAGGCAAAGGGCGTTCATTTCGATACAGAGCTGACCGCTGACGACTTAAAGGAATTAGCAAACAAGTTCAAAGCCGTTTACAAAGAGGCTATGAACGGGGAAGAGTTCCCGCAGGATCCCAAGGAGCAGTTAATGGGTGCCGTTAAGGCTGTATTCCGTTCCTGGGACAACCCGCGTGCCATCGTATACCGTCGTATGAACGATATTCCGGGCGACTGGGGTACCGCTGTAAACGTACAGACCATGGTATTCGGAAACAAGGGTGAGACATCCGGTACAGGCGTTGCCTTCACACGTAACCCCTCCACTGGCGAAAAGGGTATCTTCGGTGAGTACCTGATCAACGCCCAGGGTGAGGACGTGGTTGCAGGCGTTCGTACACCGCAGCCCATCACCCAGCTTGAAAAAGACCTTCCGGACTGCTACAAGCAGTTTATCGATCTTGCAATGAAGCTGGAGAACCATTTCCACGACATGCAGGATATGGAGTTCACCATCGAGGAAGGCAAATTATACTTCTTACAGACACGTAACGGTAAGAGAACTGCTCCGGCTGCGATCCAGATCGCCTGCGATCTCGTAGACGAGGGACAGATCACTCCCGAGGAGGCTGTATGCAGAATCGAGGCTAAGTCTCTTGACCAGTTATTACATCCCACCTTCGATCCGGCTGCATTAAAGGCTGGCGAGGTGATCGGACAGGCTCTTCCGGCTTCCCCGGGTGCAGCAGCAGGTAAGGTATGCTTCGACGCAGAGACTGCCAAGGCTGCAGGCATCGGCGGCAAGGGCGAGAGAGTGATCCTGGTTCGTCTGGAGACATCTCCGGAGGACATCGAGGGTATGCACGCTGCACAGGGTATCCTGACTGTACGCGGTGGTATGACCTCCCACGCAGCAGTAGTTGCCCGTGGTATGGGTACCTGCTGTGTATCCGGCTGCGGCGAGATCAAGATCGACGAAGAGAAGAAGGAATTCTCCCTTGGCGGATATACCTTCCACGAAGGCGATTACATCTCCTTAGACGGAACCACAGGTAAGATCTACAAAGGCGATATCCAGACTCAGGAGGCTTCCGTTGGCGGAAACTTCAAGAGGATCATGGACTGGGCTGACAGCTTCCGTAAGCTGGGCGTTCGTACCAACGCAGATACACCGGCTGATACTGCAAACGCAGTGAAGCTTGGCGCTGAGGGTATCGGCCTCTGCCGTACCGAGCATATGTTCTTCGAGCCCGAGAGAATCCACAGCTTAAGAAAGATGATCCTTTCTGATACCGTTGAGGCAAGAGAGGCTGCATTAAACGAGCTGATCCCGTTCCAGAAGGGCGACTTCAAGGGCATGTACAAGGCTCTGGAAGGAAGACCGATGACCGTTCGTTACTTAGATCCGCCGCTGCATGAGTTCACTCCGAAGACAACTGAGGAGATGGCTGACCTTGCAAAGGATATGGGTCTGACTGTTGAAGTTGTCAAAGCAAAATGTGATGAGCTCCATGAGTTCAACCCGATGATGGGTCACCGTGGATGCCGTCTGGCTGTTACTTATCCGGAGATCGCAAAGATGCAGACCCGTGCCGTTATGGAGGCTGCCATCGAGGTTAAGGAAGAGTGCGGCTACGACATCGTTCCGGAGATCATGATCCCGCTGATCGGTGAGAAGAAAGAGCTGAAGTTCGTTAAGGACATCGTTGTTGAAGTTGCTGAGCAGGTTAAGAAAGAGAAAGGCTCCGACATCCAGTACCATATCGGTACCATGATCGAGATCCCGCGTGCGGCTCTGACAGCCGGACAGGTAGCTGAAGAGGCAGAGTTCTTCTCCTTCGGTACCAACGACCTGACACAGATGACCTTCGGCTTCTCCCGTGACGACGCCGGCAAGTTCTTAGATTCCTACTACAAGGCTAAGATCTACGAGTCCGATCCGTTTGCAAGACTTGACCAGACAGGTGTTGGCCGTCTTGTGGAAATGGCTGTAAAGGAAGGACGCGCAACCCGTCCGGAGCTTAAGTGCGGTATCTGCGGCGAGCACGGCGGAGATCCGTCTTCCGTAGAGTTCTGCCATAAGGTAGGCTTAAACTATGTATCCTGTTCTCCGTTCCGTGTGCCGATCGCAAGACTGGCTGCTGCCCAGGCTGCTCTGCACGAGAAAGGATATAAATAGGATTGGGATCACCGTAAGGTGAAAAAACAGAGGGGGTTCTGGCTGTTGGGCCAGAGCCCCTTTTTTTCAAAGCAGACATCGCATCCGGCGGATGGATCATAAAAAAGGACAGAGGAGGGGTAGATTTGTCCTCTTTCAATAAGAAAGCGGCAGAGACTGTTACGATTGACTGGAAGCCGAACAAGAATCTGGATGTTCCTTTGTATGCACAGATCGTCACATATTTTACAGACAATATCTCCACCGGAAATTGGACTGGAGGACAGAACGTGCCCTCCCAGCGTCAGCTGGCCAGGGAATTCGACGTAAATCGAAGCACGGTAGTAGAAGCCATTGCAGAACTGATCTCCATGGGACTTCTGGAAACAAGCTATGGCGGGGGGACGAAAGTAACACGGGACAGCTGGCTGCATATGATGCATGCGGATTCCTCTCATTGGAAAAATTATGTTGATGCGGGGAATTTTTATTCCAATCACTCAGCCGTCCAGCTGATCAACCGGTTTGAATTTGAACCGGGGTATATCCGGATGTGTACGGGGGAGCTGTCGCCGGATATCATTCAGAAAGGGCTGGTAAAGAGGGCGCTGGATCATCTTTCTGAAAAGGACCTGGAGCTTAATTATTCCAATCCCTATGGTTCTCCAGGGTTGAGAACAGCCATCCGGAGTCATTTAAGAGGAAAGGGGATCGAAGTGCCGATCTCTAATATACTGGTAACATCAGGAGCATTACAGGCGCTTCACCTGATCGCTTCGGGGATGGTACCTCCGAAATCCAGGGTTTATGTAGAAAGCCCCTCCTATCTGGAATCTCTGAATATTTTCCAGTCTACAGGGTCTTATCTGGTTCCGGTTCCTATGGACAGGAGCGGGATCCTGCCCTGGATGATTCCAGGAACTTCCAAGGGAACGGCACTGCTTTATACAATTCCCACGTTTCAGAATCCAACGGGAAGGACCATGCCTCTGGAGAGGCGAAAGGAGCTTCTTCTGTGCTGTTTAAAAAATAATATACCAGTCATAGAAGATGATACATTGTATGACCTGTGGCTGGACGAGGTACCGCCGCCTCCCTTGAAGTCTTTGGATGGGAACAATAATGTGATTTATATTGGAAGCATGTCAAAATGTTTTTCTCCTGGCCTCAGAGTTGGATGGGTCGTGGCGCCTGAGGGGGTTATACGGCGTCTCGCAGATGTGAAGATGCAGATGGATTACGGCGTAAGCTCCCTGTCCCAGCAGATCGCCCAGGAATTATTTGAGAGCGGACTTTATGAAGAGGGTCTGAAAAATATACGAGATTCCCTGAGGGAAAGGAGAGATCAGATGGGTCAGCTTCTGGAAAGGTATTTTTCTGATCTGGCTGTCTGGAATCTTCCATCGGGAGGTTTCTTTATATGGCTGCGGCTGAAGGGGAAGGTTCTGGCCCAGCAGGTGTTTGAGAGCGCACTGAAAGAAAAGATCCTGGTTCCTCCAGGAAGTATTTATGATGCAGATTGTTCTTCCTGTATCCGTCTCAGCTACGGTTTTCTGGGCGAAGAGGAGATGGAGTCGGGAATGGTGCATTTGTCGGATATAATCCGGCGGTTAAATTTAAATTAAAACAAAAGAAGAAGAACTGTTGTGTTTGTAAAATTGCAATCACAGCAGTTCTTTTATTGTCTAAAAACCGATATATTTGGTTGGTATTTTTTTGTAATTTGGTTGGGAACAAAAAAGGATTGTGCATATACAATAAAAATAGAGATAAAAACAAATGAGAATTATCCAAAATATATAATAGAAATTCAGGAGGAAAAGAAGCAGATGGGAAAACTGGATGGAAAAATTGCAGTTGTCACAGGGGCAGCCCAGGGAATCGGGTATGGATGCGCGAAGGTCATGGCAAAGCATGGAGCGACCGTAATCCTGGTGGATTTTTCTGAAAGTGTCGCTTTGGCAGCAGAAGAGATCCGAAATATGGGATATAAAGCGGATCATTTCCGTGTGGATGTGAGCAGTCTGGAGGATGTCCAGAAAATGGCAGATGGGATCATAGAAAAATATGGTAAGATCGATATACTTCATAACAATGCGGGAGTCAACCGCAGGGTGAGATTTGAAAACCTGGATGTGAAGACCAGAGATTTCATTATGGGAGTCAATATCCTTGGAGTATGGAATATGACAAAAGCAGTTTATCCATATATGCTGAAGGAAAAATATGGCAGGATCATCAATACGTCTTCTGTAACAGGAACCAGGGTCGTTGACGAAGGGCAGACGACTTATGCACTTACAAAAGGTGCGGTATCGAGTTTTACAAAAGCTCTGGCATACGAAGCCGGTCCGTATGGCATTACTGTTAATGCGGTCCTTCCGGGGTGGGTACGGACTCCAAAGGTTGAGCAGGTAGCCGCAGACAGCAGGCCAGAAGATCCGGAAAGCGCACTTAGGGATATGGCTGGTTTTATTCCCTTAAAAAGATTGTGTGATATCGATGAAATTGGGGATCTGGTCGCTTTTCTGGCTTCAGATGAAGCAAAATATATCACAGGAACCGAAATGGTCATTGACGGAGGGAGCACCCTTCCAGAAACATTTGATATTTTACACGCATAAAGGAGGAAAAATTCAATGCTGCATTATCCTTATATTCCTAACTCCAACGAAGCGGTCCGTAAGGAAATGCTGGACTTCATTGGAGCGGAGTCAGTGGAAGAAATCTATGCATTCATTCCTGATGAAGTGAGAATGAAACGGCCGCTGGATCTTCCAGAACCTTTTACATCGGAAATGGATCTGAAAAAGCATGTGGACAGTATTTTAATGAAGGACAGCACCTGTGATGAAAACATAAGCTTCCTGGGGGCAGGATGCTACAACCATTATGTACCCGCAGTATGTGATGAAATAAATGGAAGATCTGAATTCCTTACGGCGTACAGCGGCGACACTTATGCGGATCATGGAAAGCTCCAGACATTCTTTGAGTTTACCAGTATGATGGGGGAACTGTTGAATATGGATGTTGTCAGCTTCCCCACATATGACGGAGGGCAGGCCGCTTCCACAGCAGTTATGATGTCACACAGAATTAATCATAGGAAAAAGGTGCTGATCCCGGAAACGATGAATCCCAATCTCCTGTCACAGCTGGAATGTTATTGTGAGGGAGTGGATCTGATAAAAGTCAGGCCTCTGGAAAACGGACAGATCGATCTGGAGAATCTGAAGGGAAAATTATCCGATGATGTTTCCTGTGTATTTATTCAGAATCCGTCCTTCCTTGGATTTTTTGAGGAGCAGTGCAAAGAGATCGGATGCTTAGCCCATGAAGCTGGTGCACAGTACATTGTATATGCGGATCCGGCTTCGCTGGGGATCATTTCCGCACCAGCGGATTATGGGGCAGATATTGCATGTGGAGATATCCAGCCGCTGGGGATCCATATGAGCTATGGAGGGGGATTAGGCGGATATCTGGCAACAAGGCAGGAAGAGCAGTATGTGATGAACTATCCCCATCATTTATACAGTATATTTAAGAATTCAAAAGGAGAATTTGGATATGCCAGAGCCCTTCCCGAGAGGACCAGCTACTACGTCAGGGAAAAAGCCGTTGAGTACTTGGGAACCTGTGTGGGCCTGTGGGCTGTGACAGCGGCTGTTTACCTGGCGGTCATGGGACCGGAAGGCATGAAGGAAATGGGGGAAAATATCCTCTATAAATGCAATTATGCGCAGAAAAAGCTGGAAACAGTGGAGGGAATCCGTCTGCCATACAAAGAAAGCAGAGGATTTATGGAATTTGTCATCAATGTGGACGGCACAGGAAAGACCGTTGCCGAGATCAACAAAGAACTTCTGAAATACAGGATCTTTGGAGGATATGATCTGAGCCGGCAGATGCCTTCTATGGGACAGTCCATGCTGGTCTGCGTTACCGAGAAAACAGATTTTTCCGATATTGATACGCTGGCAGAAGCTTTAAAGAAGATTTTATCAAAGGAGGAGTAAGGAAATGTCAGATCCGAAATTACGCAATTTCCATGAAGCAAAATGGGATGAGCCAGTGATCTTTGAACAGAGCGTGACGGGAAGCCGCAGCATTCTGTTTCCAGATGTGTCCCAGAAGGCGATGCCAGTGACAGGAGATGTGTCAGATCTTATCCCAGATCATCTGAAAAGACAGAAAAGTCCTGCACTGCCAGAAATGGCCCAGCCACAGGTACTGCGTCATTATCTCCGGCTGTCCCAGGAGACCATCGGCCAGGATATTAATATTGATATCGGTCTGGGTACCTGTACTATGAAATACAGCCCCAAAATCAATGAACAGTTTGTCCGCTCTTCTAAGTTTACAGAGATGCACCCATATCAGGATGATGACACGGCTCAGGGAATCTTGAAAATCATATATGATTTTGAACAGATCATGAAGGAAATTTCTGGTCTGGATGCTGTTTCCTTTCAGGCTGGCGGCGGCGGACAGGGAATTTACGCCAATGCGGCTGTGTTAAAGAAATACTTTGAGGATAAAGGCGAGGCGGATCAGAGGACCCAGATCATCACCACCATCCTGTCGCACCCTCTGGACAGTGCGGCCCCTGCGACAAAGGGGTTTGAGGTGATCAGTCTTTACCCGGATGAGAATGGCTATCCCAGCCTGGAAAATCTGAAGGCTGTGGTATCAGAGAAAACTGCTGGAATTTTTATTACAAACCCAGAGGACACCGGAGTGTTTAACCCCATTATCCGTGAATTTGTGGATGTGGTCCATGAGGCAGGCGGATTATGCGTCTGCGATATGGCCGACTATAACGGGCTCTTCGGTCTGGTACGGGCCAAGGAGTTGGGAGCCGATATGTGTCACTTCAATCTCCATAAAGCGTTTGCGTCCCCCCATGCATGCATGGGACCCGGCTGTGCAGCCCAGTGTGTCAGCGCGGAACTGGAGAAATATCTCCCCAGACCCAGGGTACGGTTCGATGGAACCAGATATTACACAGATTATGACGATGAAAGCTCGGTGGGAAAGATCCGCCAGTTCCAGGGAAGTCTGGCAGCTGTACTGCGGGCATACTCCTGGGTTATGAGCCTTGGAGTGGATGGACTGAAAGCTGTCGCGGAGACGGCGATCCTTAATAACAATTACATGATGAAGCGGGTATTGAATGAAGTACGCGGTATCTCCATGTCATGGGCAGAGGAAGCTCCCAACCGCCTGGAGCAGGTGCGGTATAGCTTTGAAACGCTTTTACAGGAAACCGGCGTGGATGCAGAGCATGTGAACCGCCATATGCTGGATTTCGGATTCCAGAGATTTTTCCCGAGCCATCATCCGCTGATCGTACCGGAGCCATATACGCCGGAGCCTACGGAGTCCTATTCAAAGGCTGATATTGACGAATATGTGGCGGCACTGAAGAAAATCAGCGACGAAGCATACAGTACTCCGGAGGTAGTTCTGACGGCGCCTCATAATGGTCCCATTTCAGCGTTGGAAAATGATCATATTGAAGCCGTGGACCAGCTGGCGGTTACATGGCGGTCCTATCTGAAGCAGCATGGCAGACCGTAAGGCGGTGATCGGTCTGGTGATCAATCCCATTGCCGGCATGGGCGGAAAGGTGGCCTTAAAGGGAACCGATGGGAAGGAAACGCTGGATAAGGCCAGAGAGAGAGGAGCCAGACCGGAATCGCTGAAAAAGACGGAAAGGGCGCTGGAGAAGCTGAGGCCCTATTCGGGACAGCTTCAGCTTCTCACGGTTTCCGGGACGATGGGAGCTGCGCTTTGTGAAAAAATGGGTTTTTCCTACACGATAGTTTATGAAAGTAGGGAAGAGACCACGGAACATGATACAGTGGCGGCAGCAGAGATCATGACGGAAAAAGGTGTGGATCTCCTCCTGTTTGCGGGAGGAGACGGCACAGCCAGAAATATATGCCAGGCTGTTGGAGAACGCGTTCCGGTTCTGGGGATTCCTGCGGGAGTAAAGATCCAGTCTGCTGTGTTCGGGCTTACGCCGGAAGCAGCCGGGGCCATGGCGGCTATGGTAGCCCAGGGACTTCCCGTATCCATGTCGGAACGGGAGGTAGTGGATCTGAATGAGGATGAATACAGGAAGGGACGTGTTTCTTCAAAGCTTTATGGTTCGCTCAGAGTCCCATACGAACCATCCTATGTCCAGAACATGAAACAGAGCGGTTTTTCTTCTGAAAATGACCAGATGGGAGGGATCGCTGCATATCTGGAAGAAAAAATGGAAGATGATATATTTTATGCCATTGGATCGGGATCTACTGCCAAGTGTATTTCCAGACGGCTCGGAATTGACTATGAGCTTCTGGGCGTTGATCTGGTCCGAAATAAAAAATTAGTAAAAAAAGACATGACGGAAGAGGAACTGTGGGAGATAGCTTCTGGGAATCCTGTCCGGATCATAGTTTCCCCCATTGGGGGACAGGGATTTATTTTTGGAAGAGGAAATCATCAGTTCAGCGCCCGCATTTTAAAGGTCGTGGGAAAAGAAAATATTCAGGTGATCGCACCGGAATCAAAACTGATCTCGATCCCTGGACACACATTACATGTGGATTGTGGAGACGAATATGTCGAAAAAAGTCTGAATGGATATTATAATGTATTATGCGGATATGGATATTTTCATTCCTTCCGGTGCAAATAAAAATGAAAGGCAGGTGGAGGAAGCGTAATGGCGACTGTATATGTGAACGGAACGGTCTATACCATGCGTCATGAAGGCGATCAATGCACGGCATTTGTGGTGGATGACGGAAAATTTATGTATTGTGGGACGGATGAAGGAGCCAGGGCTTTTGGAGAAGGATGCCAGGTGGTAGACCTGAAAGGAAAGACCGTTATACCAGGAATGATCGATACTCATCAGCACTTATTTGCGTACGCGAGAGATCTCCTGAAATTAAATTTAAAGGGGGCAGGATCCAAAAAAGAGCTGCTGGAAATGATTCGGGAAAGAGCTCTGCACACACCCGAGGGAGAGTGGATCCTTGGAACCGGATTTGACCACGAGAAGTTTACCGACCAAAAAGAACTTCCCACCAGGGAGGAGCTGGATCTGGTGTGTCCGGATCATCCGCTGATCATTACCCGGTACTGCCTTCATGTGAATGTGGCCAATTCTCTTGCTTTAAAAGCAGGCGGGATCGGACGGGGGTTCCAGGCAAAGGTGGAAGGCACGGTAGAGTTTGATGCAAATGGAGAACCTACGGGGACTTTAAGGGATCAGGCAGCGGCGGATATTATCGCAGCGATCCCGGATCCTTTGGCCACGCTGGAGCGAAAGAAGGATGCAGTGGAAAAGGCGTGCCATGAGCTGAACAGCCATGGGCTTACAGGAGTCCATGCAATCCAGGGAATCCACTGTAACCTGCCGGAATATACGGATGTGTACCAGGCTCTGGCAGATGACGAGCGCCTGACTGTGCGGGTGTATCTGGGATATGATGAACTTCCTGGCTGCCATATCCGTACAGGACTTGGGGATGAGATGGTCAAATACGGGTTCTATAAGCTGTATGTGGATGGAAATATGGGAGGAAGGACAGCGCTTCTGTTTTCTCCTTATTCCGATGATCCGGATTTCACAGGGATCCCCAATTACACCCAGGAGGAGCTGGATCAGAAGGTAAGGACTGCTTATGAAAGGAATATCCAGGTGGGAGCCCATGTGATCGGCGACAGAGCTGCTGATATGCTGACGACGGCCATTGAACGGGCGTACAGGGAAAATCCAAAGCCGGACCCGAGGTTCCGCATGATCCACATGTCCCTGCTGAATGAGGACATAATTTCCAGGATCGCGGACCTTCCGGTGGTTCTGGATATCCAGCCCATGTTTGTATCTACCAATGTGCGATGGTCGGAGAGCCGGGTAGGCCATGAACGTTCCAGATATCACTATTGCTGGAGAACACTTCTGGATAACAATATGATCCTGACAGCGGGATCCGATTCGCCGTGTGAGTCTTACGATCCCATGGACGGCATCTATGCCGTTACAACCCGGTGCGGGATGGATGGATACCCGGAGGGAGGCTGGTTCCCGGAAGAAAAGGTGACGGTGTACGAAGCATTGGAAATGTATACAAAGAACGCGGCGTATGTTTCCTTTGAAGAGGATCTGAAAGGAACCATTGAAACTGGGAAGCTGGCAGATTTTGTGATACTTAATAAAGATTTATTCCATACGGAGCCGGAAAAGATCAAGGATATCCAGGTTGAAAAAACATATCTGGGCGGACGGATGGTATATGAAAGAGGAAGCGGCCTGCAATGAAAAAATAACGACGAGAAAAGGAGAGGTTACTATGAAAAGAACATTAAGTGTTGTCCTTGGAGCAGCTATGGTTTTCTCACTGGCGGCATGCGGAGGAAAAGGCGGAGATCCGTCATCAGAGACCAAGGCACAGAATGCGGAGGCTGATACTGCCAATACGGCTTCGGCCGATCCGGGGCTTGAAACAGAGATCACTTCCACAGATCCGATTACGATCCGCCTGGCTTACGATGTGGCAGAATCCCATCCGTCCCACAAAGCATTTGTAGAGAAGTTCCAGAATGCGCTGCAGAACGCCAGCAATGGGAATATCACTGTGGAACTTTATCCCAATTCCCAGCTGGGCTCCCTGGCAGAAAATATGGAGGCGATGCGGATCGGAGATCTTGAAATGGCTGCATTGAATGATTCCATTGTTGCGGGTATTGTACCAGAGTACAATCTGGTAGGCCTTCCTTTCCTCTGGACATCCCTGGATGCAGCTCATGAAGCCATGGACGGAGATTTTGGACAGGCTCTGGACAAGAAGCTGGAAGAGCAGGCAGGGATCACAACACTCGCATGGGGAGATGTGGGATTCCGTAATCTGACCAACTCCAAACATTCGGTCACTTCGCCGGATGATCTGAAGGGATTAAAGATCCGTACCATGACAAATAATCTGCATGTGGAATATTTTACGGCCCTGGGAGCGATTCCGACGCCCATGTCCTTCTCTGAACTTTTTACTGCCTTGCAGCAGAAAACAGTGGATGGACAGGAAAATCCTACGGCACTGATCTACAACAATGCTTTATATGAAGCCCAGAAATATATGAGCGTTTCCGAGCATGTTTTTACAGCGGTGGCTCTTAATATTGCTTCTGATTTTTACAACAGTCTGCCAGAGGACTACCAGGCAGCGATTAAAGAAGCGGCAGAGAATACCATGGAGTATCAGCGGGAGCTGATCACAGAAGAGAATGAAAGTCTTCTTTCTGAAATCGAAGCGGCCGGTGTGGAAGTGACGGTCCTTACGGATGAGCAGAAGGCGGCTTTCCAGAAGGTAGCTGAGGATACCGTTTACAAGACTGCCGCAGAAACCTATGGACAGGAACTGATCGATATGGCTGCAAATCATAACAAGTAGCTGCGTTTAAGAAGAGGAGATGTCTGCTTATGAAGGTCCTGAAACTGATAGATGAAAAGCTGGAGGAGATTTTCCTGGTCATCATTCTCATCGCGGCGGTTGTGATCGTGGCCATGCAGGTTGTGACCCGGTATGTATTTAAAATTCCGCTTCCATGGAGCGAAGAGATCGCCCGTTATCTTTTCCTGTGGCTGACCTGGGTGGGGGCTTCCTATGCCACCAAGGAAAGAAAACACGTAAGCATTGATCTTGTGTATGAGAAGCTGCCGGAAAAGGGGCAGATGATCTGTAAAGTGATCACTAATATTATATGGATGGCATTTCTCCTTATGATGGTGCAGCTTTCCATGAAACTGACCCTGAGCGTGGCCTCTGGCGGCCAGACAGCTACCGGCAGCGGGATTCCCATGTGGATTCCCTATGCATCTATCCCCACCGGCATGGGGCTGATGGCTTTTCGGCTGATACAGAACTGCTATAAGGATGTAAAAGCGTATACAGAAAAAAAGAGGGAGGCGAATGTGAATGGTAATTAAGATTCTCGTCCTGTTTGGAACCATGTTCCTTCTCATGATGATCGGCTCTCCCATTGCAGTAGCTCTGGGAGTAGCTACCATGGTTACCATGACAGCTACTACAAATATCAGTCTGACAACCATGTCGACGGCCTGTCTGAGTGGGCTGGATTCCTTTCCTCTGATGGCGATTCCCTTTTTTATGCTGGCCGGAAATCTGATGAAATCAGGCGGCATATCCAGAAGGATCCTGGATTTTGCTGATGCCGTCGTGGGCTGGGTAACGGGAAGCGTCGGAATGGTAACTGTCGTGGCATCCATGTTTTTTGCGGCTCTTTCTGGTTCATCTCCGGCAACTGTGACAGCAATTGGAGGCATCACGATTCCGGAGATGAAAGATGAGGGATATGATCCTGCATACGCTACGGCCATTACAGCGGCAGCAGGTACCATTGGCGTTATCATTCCTCCAAGTATTCCGTTCGTTATCTACGGAGTTGCCGCCCAGTGTTCGATCTCGGATCTTTTCCTGGCTGGTATTATTCCAGGGATTCTCATTGGAGTAGTGCTTATGATCGTAAACTATGTGACGGCGAAAAAACATGGATTCGGACATACAAAAAAGTTCCATGCGGGTCATCTGCTCCGTACTTTGGGAGATTCCATATGGGCGCTTCTGGTACCGGTTATTATCCTTGGAGGAATTTATGGAGGAATCTTTACCCCTACGGAATCAGCAGTAGCGGCGATCCTCTATTCCATTTTTGTAGGCGCATTTATTTACCATGAACTGGATCTGAAGAGTATTTTAGAAGCGTTTAAAGAAACGGCGCTGATCAATGGGCAGACCACATTTCTGGTTGGAATTTCCATGGCATTTGCAAGATTTCTGACTATGTCCCAGGTTCCAGGAACCCTTGCAAAGGGTATTTTAGGTATCAGCAATCCCATTGCGATTCTTCTTGTGATCAACCTGTTTCTTCTGGTGGTAGGATGCTTTATTGATAATATTTCTTCCACAGTGATCCTGACGCCGATCCTTTTGCCGATCGTGGCAGGGATCGGGATGAGTCCGATCCAGTTCGGTATCGTTATGACTGTGAATCTGGCTATTGGATTTATTACGCCTCCCTATGGATGCAATCTGTTCTTCGCATCTGCGATCTCAAATGTATCGGTAGTCGATATTGCAAAAAAGATACTGCCAATGATTGGCGTTATGCTGATCGTTCTGATGGCGCTGACATTTATACCGGCGCTTTCCGTAGGAATATTAGATTTTCTGTAAGATAATGACATGTGATGAAGGGCACAGAGTATGAATGCTTTCGTAACCCGTGTCATAGATGAAACAATGAAGCAGGATGGCAGGAAAGGACCTGATAAGGAATAGTACACCGGAAAAGCATATGCATTCCCCTGTGGTCCCGCCCCCCGTTACTGTGGTTTCCTGCCTGCTCCATGTTTTCATTCCACATGACGAGCTGCCGGACTGTCTGACATTTGGTTATCAAGTACAGATATCTCTTATGAGGTATGCAGGTAGAGAGTGTGAAAAAGTGGGTTTTCCTCTTACATCCCGCCTTCGGAGATGCCCTATTGATAATAGAAAAGGGAAGGCCAGAGCGATACGGTTAAAATCTTACATTTTATAAGCCGTCACTATTGACAGTAGTGGCGGCTATTTCGTTCCCAGGAAGATTGTATAACAGGATCATACGGGGGCTGCAATGAACATTCCAATCTGGAACAAGTTCTGATATGTAGAATACATTGGCTTGCCCTCTTTTCTTTTATCTGGAGTGTTAGCCCCCTCCGAAGATGGGAAGCCAGGCCGCCCTTATGCACTCAGATTTTCTGCATTGCCGGTATAGCGCACTTTTTCCGGTTTCTCGATCATATCATTCTACTTTTCCTGTCTGCGCTGGTAAAACGTCGTTTTTATCGATCTGTTCCCCCATAGCTTTTTCCCTGTACTTTAACTTCGTAATGACCACCAGGACCAAATCTTTTGCACAATAGAAGATTTGTCACAAAACTACGGCTCCCAGATCTGAAAACATTGTCTTTGGCTGATTTATTGTAAATCCATATCAGGATTTTTTGTTGACAACCTCGATTATCGAGTATACAATAAAATTACAGATACTCGATGATCGAGGTTATGAACGGAGACAAGATCCACATATAAAGGAGGGATGGCATGGCGAGAGAAAAATTCCACACGCTGACAGAGCAGATGTTTTACGTCCTTCTCTGCCTGGATGAGGAGTGCTGCGGGACGGATATCCTGGACCGGGTGCCGTCCATGACCGGGGGCCGGGTGACCGTGGGATCCGGAACGCTTTATAACCTGTTGGAGCAGTTTTCAGAGGCCGGGATGATCCGGGAGACAAAGGTGGAGGGGAGACGGAGAAGCTATCTCCTCACTGACGCGGGAAGGGAGCGGCTGGGCCGGGAATATGAAAGGATCTGCGCTCAGGCCCGGGATTACCAGGAGATATTCGGGAACAGAAAGGCGGAACGGGAGGTTCTGGACACAGGCTGGGAGGGCCCCATGACGGGAAAGGAGGCGCTGGCATGAAGGACAGAAAGAGACAGCTGGAAAACCTGGCTTTTTATGATAAGGCAGCCATTGAAGACCGGGCGGCCCATATGGCGGAAAAAGGATGGCTGGTGGAACAGCCGGGGCCGTATTTCTGGAAATACCGGCGGATCGAACCAAAGAGGCTGGCAGTGAACGTGGTCTATTTTCCCAAGGCTTCAGAGTTCGATCCCAGCCCCACCGAGGGCCAGATACAGTTGGAGGAGCTGTGTAAAAGAGACGGCTGGATCCTGGCGGCCCGCTGGGGCCAGATGCAGATCTTTTATAATGAGCAAAAAGATCCGGTGCCCATTGAAACCGATCCGGTGATCCAGGTGGAGACCGTCCGGGCGGCCATGAAAAAGGGGATGCTTCCAGGCCGGCTTCTGCTGGCGGGACTGAGCGTGATGCAGCTTATGATGCTGGGCTGGCAGCTTTGGGAATCCCCGGTGCGCTTCCTTTCAAGACCGGCCACCGCGTATATGATCCCGGTCTGGTTCCTGGTCCTCTGCGCTGTTTTATGCGAGCTCTGGGGATTCCTGGCCTGGACAAGGCGGGCGGAGAAAGCGGCAGAAAATGGCAGATTTTACGGGCTCCGGGGGAACCGGAGACTGTCCCTGGCTCTGGCTCTCCTGGCTCTTTTCCTCAGCGGGCTGATCCTCTGCCAGATGAGCGGCGGTCCATGGGGGACAGCGTGGCTGGCGGTGGTTCTGGGCGGGATCATGGCCATGACGGGTGCTGTCATATATATCCGGGAGCGTATGAAGAAACGTGGGGCCTCCCGGAAAAAGAATCTCTTTTTTACCATTGGTCTGACAGTGATCATGTCCTTCTGCTTTGTGGTGGCCCTAACGGCCATGGTATCTTCTGTGGGGATCACGAAGCGGAGCAGGCCTGTGGGGACCTATGACAAGGGCGGCTGGGAGATGGAGGTGTATGACGATCCCATTCCCCTGGAAATGAAGGATCTGAGGGATGCGGGCTGCGATCAATGGTCCACTATGGCGGACCGGGCGGAGACGATATTCCTGGCCCATACGGAATACAGCCAGCAGCCCCTGACAACGGACCAGTCTGTCCCAGATCTCCGCTATGAGGTGACGGAGGTAAAGGCTGGCTTTTTATACGGCTTTTTAAAGAAACGGCTGCTCTGGGAGCAGCAGGACGTGGTGACCGACCAGAAGGTGGTCATGGCATATCACTACAAACCGGTGGATCCGGCTCCCTGGAAGGCCCTGGACGCATACCGGGTATACTGGAGAGACAGCTATCTGAACGTATATCTGGTATTTTATGAAGACAGGATCCTGGAGATCCGGTTTGGCTGGGAGCCGTCAAAATGGCAGATGGCCGCGGCGGCGGAAAAGCTGGCGGGGAAAGTGGAAGAAGGTAAAAAATAATATAAAATAAAAAGGAGAAAAAGGTATGTATGATCTTTTAATCAAAAACGGAACCGTAGTGGATGGAACGGGAGCGCCCCGTTTCCAGGCGGATGTGGCTGTGAAGGACGGGAAGATCGCCAGGATCGCTCCGGAAATTGCAGAAGAGGCGGAGACGGTGATCGATGCCAGGGGGCTGGTGGTGGCTCCCGGCTTCATTGATACCCATACCCATTCGGACGGTACGGTCTTCAGCCCGGAGACCACAGGCTACAACCATCTGGAGGATGGGGCCACCACGGAGCTGGCAGGCCAGTGCGGTTCCATGGCAGCTCCGTATTACGGGGAATTTGATCCGTCCCATGGGATCTCCAAGGAAGAATATGAGAGGATCTGTGAAAGCTATACTTCTTACTTTGCATATGTGGACAGCATCCCCCACGGCGCAAACCTGGCGTTTTTTGCAGGCCAGGGCCCCATCCGCGGCAAGGTCATGGGCTTTGGCGACGGAACTCCGGATGAGGAACAGCTGGAACAGATGCGCAGTCTGATGCGGGAGGCCATGGAATGCGGCTGTCTGGGCTTTTCCACGGGCCTTGTATACACGCCGTCGGTGTTTGCCGGCACCCATGAGTTGGTGGAGATCGCCAAGGTAGCCCATGAGTATGGCGGCGTATACACCACACATATCCGCGGGGAGGGAAACCAGCTGAAGGAATCCATCGAGGAGGCCCTGGTCATCGGCCGGGAAAGCGGGATCCCTGTGAATATCTCCCATATCAAGGTCATCGGCCGTCAGAATGAGGGAAACAGCCGGGACATCATCCGGTATATTGAAGAGAACCAGAAGGCCGGAATGACCATCACCGCCGACCAGTATCCGTTCACCGGAGGCTCAGCCCCGCTGATCTCCCAGATCCCGCCCAAATATCTGACCGCAGGAAAGGCCGAGGGACTGCGCTGCCTGGCAGAGAGCGCAGAGCTGAGAAAGCAGGCGGAGTGGTCCATCTTCCATGAGGCCCATGAGTTTGAGAGCAACATCTACTCCGCGGGCTATGAGGGCTGTCTGATCGCCGGCGCATATAAAACAAAGGAGCATATCGGAAAGACTCTGGCGCAGCTGGCAGAGGAACAGGGAAAGACTCCCTTCGACGCCTGCATCGATCTGCTGGCGGCCAACGACGGTATTGTCCAGGGCATTTATTTTTCCCAGAACGACAGCGACCTCTTAAACTTCATGAGCCAGCCCTGGGTGATGTGCGGCAGCGACTGGAGCGATTATGGAGCGGTGGTGGATCGTGAGAAGAAGTATGGAAGCCATCCGAGAGCCATGGGAACCATGGCCCGCCGCCTGGAGCTGATCCGGGACAACGGCCTCTGGACGCTGGAGGACGCCGTTTACCGTCTGACCGGCATGCCGTCAGAGGTCTACGGACTTCCCATGATCGGTAAGCTGAAAGAGGGGCTCAACGCCGACATTACGGTCTTTGATTATAAGAATGTCCGGGCCAACGCCGATTACGACCATCCGTTCCGCAAAAACAACGGGATCGAATACGTCATCGTAAACGGAAAGACCGCGGTAAAGAATGGCGAGTTTACGGGAGTTAAGAATGGAAAGGTCCTTCGGATGAAGAGGGAGAGATAGGAGAAAGCTGTAAAAAGCTTTTTAAAGAGAAATCGCTGAGGCCGTGAGGCTTCAGCGATTTTTTTTCGTGGGTCTTACCTAAAATGCGTTTATGGGATCACAATGGATCCCATTTCCTGCCCTGTCCTTTATACGGACGTCTGCTTTAAATGGTCCTTAATGGCGGCAAAGCTCTCCTCGCTGATGACATGCTCGATCCGGCAGGCATCCTCGGAGGCAGTCTCTCTGCTGACGCCCAGGGATTCCAGCCACTGGGACAGGATCCTGTGGCGCTCATAGATCATTTCCGCGATCTTTTTTCCAGGGGGAGCCAGGGTAATGTGGCCGTTTTCGTCCACGCGGATATGGCCGCTGTTGCGGAGATTCTTCATGGCCACGCTGACGCTGGGCTTGGAAAATCCCAGCTCATTGGCGATATCGATGGAACGGACGTATGGCTTATCCAGACTGAGGACCAGTATGGTCTCCAGATAATTTTCTGCTGATTCCTGTATTTTCAAACGAGCACCCCCAAAAACATTTTGCAGTGATACCGGAGACCAAAAGCCGTCCGCCCGGCATCTTTTATGACCAGTATAGCATAGGAAGATCCGTGGGTCAAATTGAAAAAGCTTGACAAAAAGGTTAGCATGTGCTAACTTATAAGCATAAGTTAGATAGAGCTAACTAAAATAGAAATCACAGACCGGGAAGGAGAATGGATATGAGCGTTGTGATCGTTGGAGGCCATGACCGGATGGTCAGGCAGTATAAGGAAATCTGCGAGGACCATCAGTGGAAGGCGAAGGTATTTACCCAGATGCGGACCGGACTGGATAAACAGATCGGATGTCCCGATCTTCTGATCCTGTTTACCAGCACGGTGTCCCATAAAATGATCCGCAGCGTACTGGATGGGATCGACGAGGCCAGGACCAGCGTCGTCCGCTGCCACACCAGCAGTAAGAGTGCCCTTACAGAGATCCTGGAGAATCACAGCGTTTAAGGAGGGAGGAGAGACTCATGAGCGAGGAAGCTTTTCGCATTATGACGCAAATGGATCTGGAGGGGGCTGAGACTCAGGCAGTGCTCCAGTGCGCGCCGCTCCTTACGGGGATCAAAATGTCCAACCTCCTCCATGTCCGGGAAGGGCAGCAGAGGGAGGTGGCTTCCATGTTTGAAGCAACGCCGGTCTCCAGCCGGATCCTCTATAAAAAGAATGGCCGGATCTCTGTTTTCCTATACAGGGAGCAGAGGCTGAAGCGTTTCCTTTCGGTGGGAAAGGTGCGGAGGCTTCTGGATTCCTTTGGATACAGGGGCATGGAGCTTCCGGAGATCCTGTCCAGGCTTTCGGACCGGTATCAGCGCCATATGGACGGCAGGGGAGACTTCCCCCATGAGATCGGTCTCCTTCTGGGATATCCGCCCGAGGATGTGTCCGGCTTTATCGAAAACGGAGGAAAAAATTTCCTCTGTTCCGGCTACTGGAAGGTCTATAAGGACCCCGCCAGGGCAAGAAGGATCTTTGACGGATACGACAGGGCCAGGGAGGCGGCCATCCGTATGGCGGGAAACGGGACCGGGATCCGGGACATTATAAAATATACATCATAAATCACAGGAGGAAGAATCAATGGATATGATCATCATCGCGTACTGGACACAGACAGGAAATACAAAGGCCATGGCAGAGGCTGTGGGAGAAGGCGTGGAAATCGCCGGGAAAAAGGCGGACGTGCGTCATATTTCGGAGGTGTCCATGGACAGCCTGAGAGAGGCGCAGGTATTTGCCATGGGCTGCCCGGCCATGGGGGCTGAGGTGCTGGAGGAGGGGGAGATGGAGCCCTTTGTGATGGAAGTGGAGGGCTTTGCCCAGGGAAAGAGGATCGGTCTGTTCGGCTCCTACGGCTGGGGAGACGGCCAGTGGATGCGGGACTGGGAGGAGAGGATGAAAGCGGCTGGAGCCGTCCTTGTGGGAAGAGAGGGTGTCATCGCCAACGAAGCGCCGGACGAGGACGCCCTGGAGCAGTGCAGGGCCCTGGGACGGGAGCTGGCCTCCATTTAGAAAGCGCGCCTTCCAGGGCAGCCTGCATTTTAGAAAAAGGCATCGATGAACTGTTCTTTTAAGAAACGGTATTGTCTTGTGGGCCGCCCCTTTCCCTCCTGGCGGAGGGGTTCGATCTCTTCAATGAGACCGGAGTCCAGGAGCTGCTGCAGGATCCGGTTGCAGCTGCGGCTGGTGATGTTCAAAAGCTGGGACAGGGAGGCAGCGGTGACCACGGCATCATTGTCCATCTGGAACAGGCCCACGATCCTCAGAAGATTGCTCTCATTGATGCCGTTTTTCTGGGAGTAGGCCAGAGCCTTGGTATTGGAGTAGCTGTAATTTAAATTCCTGGTAAGAGAGAGTGGGCCGGTGAGGACATTTTCATCTCCGTGGATAATGAACCCGTCGTTCTTTCCGTAACGGATGGCCTCCTGGAGGGCCTTTTCCGCCTGGTAATGGCTCTCCCCCAGGGAGTTCCCGAAGCCGGCGCCCAGGCGGAATTCCAGGTCTCCCTTCTGGTCCAGATAGGAGATCAGATCCTGGATCCGGTCGAAGCTCTTCTTATAAAGATCCGTGTCCATGTCCAGCTCGAACCGGTTGGATACGGAGCGGATGGCAAAGTCATAATGGTATTCCCGGCGGAAGTCCAGAAGATATTTGTGCAGGGTGATCTCCAGATACTCCCGGTCCTGGGAGGTGATGTGCTCCGGATAGATCAGCTTCACCAGGACGATGAGCTTTGTGTCCTGGCTCTGCTGCTTCAGGCGGATGGCATTGACCGCGCTCTTTATGGAGTCACGGATCATCTCCTCTGTGGGCAGGATATGGATGTATGGGATCTTCAGCTTATTGAGCACGTTGAGCTGGTTGGTGGTCCGGGTCAGCATGATATCGATCTTTCCGCCTTTCCACAGCTCCTCGGCCCGTTCCTTTAAGGTCTCATAATTGTATACGGGATTTTCAAACAGGTAAGGCATGTGGGCGGGGGCCAGATACTGCTTCAGGTTCATATAATCGTTGACCGGCGTCAGGAAATCGATGTAGACGCGGGTCAGCGGGATATGAGGATACCGCACCACAAAGTTTAAAAGGATGGACAGGATGTGCTTATCCTCATAGGAGATCAGGGTACAGGGGACCTTGATATCCGGTACATGGGTCAGCATGTAGGAATAGCCCAGCTCCCCGGAGAAGAACATAACGTCGCAGGAATCCTTGCACTGTTCGTAAATATCCTCGATCTCCTCCAGGCGGTCATACACATATTTATGGAAGAGACAGCCGAAATCCTTCATTGCAATGGCACGGTCGATGAGATCCATGGATTTCTGTGGGCTTACGATGCTGATGGTGATCATGGAAACGCTCCTTTCTGAGGCGCAAAAAGTCTTTTAATGACAGTTATGTCGATAAATCGCTTTGCAGTAAAATCGTATCACAGATTCTTGACAATGTCAAAAGCGTATGTTAAAATGAAGACAAATAAAAGACGTGAAATGCATAAGTCCGAAATAAAAGAGCTTTTCTGCTGTTTACTTTCCGCCGAGGGAAACGGATGATACGGAGGGGAAACGGAATGGACAAGGGTAGCGATATCCTCGAAACTCCGCAGAACTGCTGGATATTACATATTTTTTCTGAACAGTAGGGACAAAAGATGGAAATATCCTCCCGGAGTGGCTCTTTTATAACCTTAATTGGGACGCAGGTGTCCCATAAAAGCCTTTATGTATTCCGAGTCTCTTATTTTGTGCAGAGCACAGGGGTTAAGTAATCCAAATTTTAAGGAGGTATTTGCGAAATGAGCAAGTATATTGACAGAGTATTGGCGGAAGTTAAAGAGAAAAACGCAAACGAGCCGGAATTCCTTCAGACTGTTGAGGAAGTGTTAGGAACCTTAGCACCGATCGTTGACGCTCATCCGGAATATGAGAAAGTTGCCCTTCTTGAGAGAATGGTAGAGCCGGAGAGAACCATCGAATTCCGTGTTCCGTGGGTTGATGATAATGGCCAGACACATGTTAACCGCGGCTACCGTGTACAGTTCAACGGCGCAATTGGACCGTACAAGGGAGGCTTACGTTTCGCTCCGTCCGTAAATCTGTCTATCATGAAATTCTTAGGTTTCGAGCAGACATTCAAAAACAGCCTTACAACACTCCCCATGGGCGGTGCAAAGGGTGGTTCTGACTTTGACCCCAACGGTAAGAGCGATGGAGAGGTTATGAGATTCTGTCAGTCCTTCATGACTGAGTTATACCGTCACATTGGTCCGGATGTAGATATCCCGGCTGGTGACCTTGGCGTAGGCGCTCGTGAGATCGGCTATCTGTATGGCCAGTACCGTAAGATCCGCGGTGCATTCGAGAACGGCACGATCACAGGTAAGGGACGTTCCTTCGGTGGTTCCGTGATCCGTCCGGAGGCTACTGGTTACGGCGCTGTTTACTACGTAGAAGCTGTTATGAAACATGAGAACGATACACTGGCTGGCAAGACAGTTGCAGTATCCGGCTTCGGTAACGTTGCATGGGGTATCTGTAAGAAGCTTGCTGAGTTAGGCGCAAAGGCAGTTACACTGTCTGGTCCGGACGGATACATCTACGATCCCGACGGAGTTGTAACAGAAGAGAAGATCAACTACATGCTGGAAATGAGAGCATCCGGACGCAACCGCGTTCAGGATTACGCTGACAAGTTTGGCGTACAGTTCTTCCCGGGTGAGAAGCCGTTCGGTCAGAAGGTTGACATCGTTATGCCGGCAGCTATGCAGAACGACGTTCACATGGCAGAGGCTGAGAAGATGGTTGCCAACGGTCTTAAGTACTACATCGAGGTTGCCAATATGCCGACAACAAACGATGCTCTTAAGTACTTAATGAGTCAGCCGAATATGGTTGTTGCTCCGTCCAAGGCTGTAAACGCAGGCGGCGTTCTCGTATCTGGTCTTGAGATGAGCCAGAACTCCGAGAGATACTCCTGGACAGCTGAGGAAGTTGACTCCAAGTTACATCAGATCATGACTGGTATCCATGATGGATCTGCAGAAGTAGCTGAGAGATACGGCTTAGGCTACAACCTGGTTGCAGGTGCTAACCTGGTTGGCTTCCAGAAGGTAGCTGACGCTATGATGGCTCAGGGTATTGCCTGGTAATTAGCTGGCAGTCTATTGAGTGTCTTAACTGAATCCAACTGAAATATTGGGGGCTGTTACGGGTAAATATGCCCGCGGCGGCCCCTTATATATTCCTGGCAGCAGAGGCTTGTAAACCTCTGGTACCGGCGGGGGCGAGAGATCAGAACCCGAAATCCGTTAATATCAATACGATGTACAAATAGGAAGGAAGTATTGGAAATGGCATTTACAGTTTTTTACACCGTTCAGATCAGCGACGTTGCAACAAAGATCTTTGAAGCAGCGGGTGGAAAAGCCGTTGTAACAAACCACTTTTTCGACGAGGCTGGCTACATTGAGGAATTAAAGGCATTAAAGCCGGAAGCGATCATGTGCCGTACAGAGCCCATTACCGCAGCGATGATGGACGCCGCCGGCCCCAATTTAAAGGTCATCGGCAAACAGGGCGCAGGCCTCGATAATATCGACATTGCAGCAGCCACAGAAAGAAAGATCCGCGTGGTATACGCACCGGGCCAGAATGCCCAGTCCGTTGCTGAGCAGGCCGCATTCTTAATGCTGGCATGCGCACGCCGCTATAATTATGTAGACAGACAGTTCCGTTCTGGAAACTACAAGGTACGTTTCGGCCTGACCAATACCTATGAGCTTCAGGGAAAGACCCTGGGTCTTGTGGGCTGCGGCCGTATCGGACGTATGTTAGCCACCATCGCAAAATGTGGTTTTGGCATGAATGTGATCGGTTATGATCCGTTCTTAAAGCAGGAGCAGCTGGGCGACCTGATCACACTTGTGGAGAGCCAGGATGAAGTATTTAAGCAGGCAGATTTTGTGAGCCTCCATACTCCGCTGACTCCGGAGACAGAGCACAGCATTGGTATGAGAGAATTTAAGCTGATGAAACCGACGGCTTCCTTCATCAACGCCAGCCGCGGCGAGGTCGTAAACGAGGCAGAGCTGATCCAGGCTATGCAGGAGAATGTGATCACCTGTGCCGGTCTTGACGTAACAGAGAAAGAGCCGCTGCCGTTGGACAGCCCGTTATACAGCCTTGACAATGTGATCCTGACACCGCATACTGCAGCTACCACAGAGCAGTCTGTGATCCGCTGCTGCGAGACCGTTGCCAACGACATCTGCGCCGTTGTTGACGGGAAAGATGCAAAGTTTGCAGCGAACAAGTTCTAAAAACAGAAAACCATAAATGGGAGGGAACTCCAGCGGCCGGGCCACTGGGGCCCTTCCTTTTTAATAAGGAGGGGATGGCATGGGTACGATGACAGAATCCGCAAAAGCGCTGCTGCCGGAGCTTATAAAGATCCGCAGGGATTTCCATGAATATCCGGAGCTTTCCGGAAAAGAGGAGGAAACGGCTAAAAAGGTGGCTGCTTATTTAAAGGAAATGGGCTGCGACCAGGTGATCGAGCATGTGGGAGGCCATGGCGTCATCGGCGTGATCAAGGGCGCTTCGGAAGGCGGCGTGGTGGCTCTCCGGGCAGATATGGACGCTTTGCAGATCCAGGAGATGAATGAGACGGAGTACAGATCCAGAAACGACGGCATCATGCACGCCTGCGGCCATGATAACCATATGACCGGGCTTTTGGGAGCGGCAAAGCTCCTTTTAGAGCGGCGGGACCAGATCCATGGTACTGTAAAGCTGGTGTTCCAGCCGGCAGAGGAGTTGTCTCCCGTGGGCGGCTCCAGAGGGATGCTGGAGTCCGGATATCTGGATGACGCGAAGGCGGTCTACGGACTTCATGTATGGCCGGACCTTCCCCATGGAAAGGTGGGAGTAAAGGCAGGTCCCTTAATGGCTGCCACCGACCACTTTACCATTACGATCCACGGAAAGACGGCCCATGGAGCAAAGCCGGACCAGGGCATTGACGCGGTGGTCCTGGGAGCCCAGTTTGTTATGGCGGCCCAGTCCATCGTCAGCCGGAAGGTGGATCCTCTGGATAATGCGGTGGTCACATTCGGGATCTTCAATGCGGGAACCAGGTATAACATCATTGCCGGAGAGTGTGTTCTGGACGGGACCGTAAGGACCCTCAACGAGAACACCAGGGATATGATCGAGGATTCCATGAGAAAGCTCCTGGACGCCATCTGCCTCCAGTCCGGGGCCACAGCGGATATCGTATACGGACGGGGATATCCGGCCCTGGTCAATCACGAAAGGGATGCGGTCCTGATCAAAAAGACGGCTGTGTCCTTATTTGGAGAAGAGGATGTGGTGGATGTTAAGAATCCCGCCATGCCCGCCGAGGACTTTTCCTTCTATCTGAGGGAGAAGGAAGGAGCGTTCGTATGGCTGGGAACCGCCCAGGAGGGAAAGACTCCATGGCCGCTCCACAACAGCCGGTTCGACGTGGACGAGGATATTTTATGGAGAGGGGCCGCGCTTTTAGCCCAGACGGCCATCGACTATCTGAACGCATAAGCGGAGAATTTTATGGGAAGCCGGGGGAAGACTCCGGTTTCCTTTTTCTGTTTTATATTTTTTTGAACCTTTTGACGGCTTCAGTCCTCTATATAGCAGGTGCACCAAATAAGAGGGAAGGAGGAGCAGGCGGATGGAAGAAGCAGAGCTGGTAAGAAAAATGATATCCGGCGATAAAGACGCGTTTGCCGGTTTAATGGAAATATATCAGAAACAGGCTCTGAGAGCTGCGTACCTGATCTCTGGAAACTATGCTGACAGCGAGGATATCGTACAGGAGACCTTTACATCCTGCTATATCAACCGGAAGCAGATCCGGGACCCGGAGGCCTTTAAGGGCTGGTTCTATAAGACCCTGTCCCGGACGGCCTGGAGGGTCTGCCGGAAGGCCAGACGGGAACAGCCTGCAGAGGAAGTGTATCCGGAGGAAAAAGAGGCTCCGGGCGGGCTTTTAAGCCGCGTGATACTGAAGGAGGAGGAGCAGGCCCTTTACCGGGAGATCTTAAGGCTGCCGGTGAAGCAGCGGACCGTGATCATCCTTTATTATTATAATGAGATGACCATAAAGGAGATAGCCGCAGCCTGCGGATGTCTGGAGGGGACCGTCAAATCGCGTCTTTTTCACGGAAAGGCCAGATTAAAGGAAGCCCTGACGAAACAGGATCAAAAAGGAGGCGCCACATGGACGATCTTATCTTAGAAAAAAATTTAAAAGAGACCTTAAATAAGAAGTCAGAGGAAATCGGCGGCTCCCTGGCAGACCAGAGGATCCGTACAAGAGTTTTTGAAGCCATTGAGGAGGAAAAAAATATGAAACATAGGAATTGGAAAAAAACAGCAGTTGCAGCAGCCGCCATCTGTATCCTTGGGACCATGACTGCCGTTGCCGTGGGGCGTCCGGCGTTTATCCTGTCTGGAAGCAGCCGCAATGAGATCGTAAGGGATTATGGACAGGCGGTACAGATGCAGGAGGGCTATGACGGCCGGGTGAAATCTGTGGAGGGCTTTTCCAACGGTTATACCTTTAAGGAGGCAGTCCCCAAACATGAGGAGACCCAGGATGAGGGGAAAAACCGTCTGGACCAGGGCGTGTCCATGGCATTTACCTATGAAAAAGAGGGGATGGAGGACGTGGAGCTTTCCGGAAGCCGCCTCTTTGTGGGGATGCAGGACAAAAGCTCTGCGGACCAGGTCATGACCCTGGAGGACGGCACCGTGCTTTCTTATTCCAGTACGGTCAATAAGTTCGTTCCGCCGGATTATGAGATCACAGAGGAAGAGAAGAAGCTCCAGGAGGAGGGAAAGCTGAACGTGGCCTACGGAAGCGATGAAGTCGAGGTCATGACCTCTGCCTCGGTGACATGGGAACAGGAGGACATCAGCTACTGCCTGTTTACATTTGAAGAGAGTATGAGTGCGGAGGAGCTGCTTTCCATGGCAAAAGAGGTGGCAGAGCAGGAATAGAAATACTCTGCCTGGAACGCCATGGGACGGAAGGAGATCCTGACGTGGAAGAGGTTTTCTGAAAGAAAAGGGGCCGCTGCAAAATAGATGGGAAGTCATCTATAAAGCAGCGGCTCCGCTGCTGTTTAAGAGAAAAACATATTTTTGATCAGGGCCACAGGCATTTCTTTTCCGGTCCAGAGACGGAAGGCCTCGGCTCCCTGATAGAGGAGCATATAGGATCCGTTGAAGGCGGGGAGGCCTTTGGCCCGGGCCATGGAAAGGAGTCGGGTCTCCTTTGGATTATAGATGATGTCGGAGACGATGAGGCCGTCCGGAAGGAAGGCTGCGTCGGGAATGGGGCAGGCATCCTCGCTGGGGGCCATTCCCAGGGAGGTGGCGTTGGTCAGGATCCGGCTCTGGGACAGTTCAGAGCGCAGCCGGTCATGGTCGGAAAAATCGCAGAGGCTGATAATGCAGCCGGTCTTTTTCCTCAGCGCCTCTGCCGTTTCCCTGGCCCGGTCATAGAAGCGGCTGGAGGGCCTTAAAAAGACGGAGATTTCCCGTACTCCGTCCAGGGCCGCCTGGACCAGAATGGCTGTTGCAGCTCCTCCGGCTCCCAGGAGGGTCATTTTTTCTCCGGAAATCTGAAAGCCCGCATCCTTTACAGACTGCATATAGCCTGCGCCGTCGGTATTGTGTCCGGTGAGGACGCCGTTGTCGTTTACGACGGTATTTACAGCCCCTATGAGCCGGGCTGCGGGGGAAAGCTGGTCGCAGAGGGATACCATCCTGTTTTTATCGGGCATGGTCAGATTAAAGCCGCGGGCATTCATGGCCTTCAGACCGTCCACGGCGGCGGGAAGGGTCTCTTCGTTTACGTCAAAGGCCAGGTAGCGGTAGTCCAGGTCCAGGGCCTCGAAGGCCGCATTGTGCATCATGGGGGAAATACTGTGGGCACAGGGGCTGCCAAGGAGGCAGATGAGGCCCGTATGCCCGGTGATGGTATGTTTCATATAAGCCTCCAGATAGATTTAATGAAGCTATTATATCAGCGGAGGGAGAAGATTGCAACGGCAGCCGATCTTTGGTATACTCATGGAAAGGGTCCGCCGGGACGGCGGAAAATCATAGTGAAGGAAGAGCAGAAACAGATGAAATTGGACCAGCATATTTTTTTGATCGGCTTCATGGGCTGCGGGAAGAGCACCTGCGCGGCCTGTCTGTGCAGGATGACCGGCGCAGAGCAGATAGAGATGGATCAGGAGATCGTAAAACGCCAGGGTATGGAGATAACGGAGATCTTCCGGGTCCATGGGGAGGAGTATTTCCGGGATCTGGAGACAGATCTTATAAAGGAGATCGGGAATATGGAGCCCATGGTGGTCTCCTGCGGCGGAGGGACTGTCCTGCGGGAGGAAAACGTGGCCCTTATGAAGGCGGCCGGAAGGATCATCCTTTTAACGGCGGAGCCGGAGACGGTCTTTGACCGGGTGAAGGGGAGTGCAGACCGGCCGGTGCTCAACGGAAATATGAACCTTTCCTATATTAAAGAGCTGATGGAAGCACGCAGGCCCAGGTATGAGGCGGCGGCGGACGCGGCTGTGGCCACAGACGGCCGGACTGCGGAGGAGATCTGTGAAGAGATCCTGGAACAGAGAAAAGAGGAATCCCATGGAGCCCGTTGAATTCCGGGATATGGAATATGTGATGGCGGTCCATGAGGAGCAGAGCTTTTCCGGAGCCGCCAGAAAGCATTTTATATCCCAGCCGGTCTTAAGCCGGGTGGTGCGGAAGGTGGAAAGAAACCTGGGGGTGACGCTCTTTGACCGCAGCTCCATCCCTTTAAAGCCCACGCCCCAGGGGCAGAAGGTGCTGGAATATTTTGAGCAGATGCAGAAGCTCCGTATGGAGCTGGAGCAGTATTGTGAGACCGCCGGACAGCAGGGCGGGCCTGGTCTGACGGTGGCGGCTCCGTCGTTTTTCTGTACCTACGGGCTGCCGCCGGTGATCGCTGCCTTTAAGGAACGGTATCCGGACTGGGAGATCCGTCTGGTGGAGGCCAATGACCGGGACCTGGTGGATTTCCTCCGGGCCGGGGTGGCGGAGCTGGGGATCTCTGCCAATGGAGATACTGCGCCGGATATGGAGTCGGAGGTGCTGAGAATGGAGAACATCATCCTGGCGGTCCCGGCAGGCTTTCCGGTGAACCGGGGGCTGGAGGCGTATGTCCTGGATCCGGTCTGCGGGAACGAGGTTCCGGGAGTCCCTCTGGAGCGGTTTGCGGAGGAGCGTTTTTTATTTATGAAGCCGGGAAACGATATGCGGGAGCGGGGCATGAGGCTCTGCCGGGAGGCTGGATTTTCCCCCAGGATCGTCATGGAGCTGGACCAGATGATGACCGCCTACTATCTGGCGGCTGCCGGAGAAGGGGCCGCCTTCATACGGAAGGAGCTTCCGTATTATGCCGGAGGAACAGAAAAGCTGCGGTTTTACAGGATCGACAGCCGGGAAACGACGAGACCGATCCGGATCCTGCAAAGACAGAGGGGAGAACGGACGGCGCGGCAGAGGGAGTTTGTGGAGTTTCTGAAAAGCTGGGATGGATGGAGCGGCAGAGGGCCGAAGCCTGTCGGCTTATGATCTCCTGTCGCCTGTTATGACAGCCATAGAAGATCTGTGCAGGCGCTCTTATGGCTTGATCTGTATCCGGTCCAGGAGATCATCCCGGATCTTTGTATAATTCAGAGCCGGGATGGGGAGCACGGCCCCAGAGATCAGCTCTGCCTCAAAGCGGCGGATGGCGGTGATATACAGGGTGTTTACATAATATCCCCGGTGCAGGGGATAAAAAATATCAGGAAGCTCCCGGGCGAGATCGCTTAAAGAGCTATTGCAGGAAATGACCTGATCGGCGCAGACGAGCTCGGTCCGCTTATTCTGGCTCTGGACGTACAGGACCGTATAGGGATCGACGAAGATAGTCTGGTTTCCGCTGCGGACTGCTATGCGTTTTCCGGAATGCTGTTTTAAGATCAGACTGCGGACGAACTTCAAGGTATTCAGGTCCAGCTTCAGGGAGGGAGTTTCCCCAGCGGGCACATACTCATAGGAATTGTGGATATGGGACAGCTGGAGCCTGCCTCCGGCGTTCCGGTAAACCAGAGTGAAGCGGGTGATCACGCAGAAAGTCTTTCGCTGGTTCTGGACCAGGATCTGGCCGCAGACCAGGGCAGAAGAAGAATCCAGCGGAACGGGATGGTATTCTTCGGTCAGGATATCCAGGAGAATTCCGGAAAAATCCTTGAAACGGGCCTGGATGGCGTCTCTGCCGAATAACGCCGGTTCCCCGGTGCCCAGATAAATGCTGTCCGGGGAAAGGTATGAAAACCATTTTTCAGGTTCTCCGGCAAAATGGGCGTGGAACAGTTCTTGAGAGAGACAGACTGCCTGTTCGCAGTCGATTTTTGTTTTGGACATAAAAGACCTCCTTCGCTGGCCTTTTATTTTACCAGAGGACTGCGGCCAGCGCAAGTCCGGGAGGGCAGAGGACGCATTTTTTCCCGAGCGCCGGTCCAGGGCGGAGTCATGCGGATCCGGACATAGGCTTATGACGGTCTCTGTATTGGACAGAGTCCGTTTCTGGTGGTATGCTGGAGAAAAGAAATGGATGGGAGGTTTGCAGAATGACGATTCAGGAAAAATTTGCCGGCCTGGGCATTGACAATGCGCCGGGACAGGAGGCACTCCAAAAAAAGGAGGCCCTGGACCTGCGGGGAGAGAAGCTTCTGGGGGCCAGAGTTGACTTTTCCCATGGGGATGTGGACGCTCATATGCCCACGCCAGGGAGCTTTGATGTTTTTAAGGAAGGCTTTGAAGAGGGCGGCAGCCAGGCGTATACGCCGTACCGGGGCAGAAAAAAGATCCTGGACCATGTGGCCGCCAGTCTTTCTGGCTTTACAGGGGCCAGCATCGATCCAGAGGAAAACCTGATCCTGACGCCGGGGACCCAGGGAGCCCTGTTCCTGGCCATGGGGGCCAATATCATGCCGGGAGACAAGGTGGCCATCGTGGAGCCGGATTATTTTGCCAACCGGAAGATGGTGGAGTTTTTCGGCGGGCAGATGGTGCCGGTGGTCCTGGAGTATGAGAACGAGGGCGGACGCGCCGGGATCAGCCTGGAATCCCTGGAGGAGGCGTTTAAGGACGGCGTGAAGCTGTTCTTATTCTCCAATCCCAACAATCCGGTGGGCTGTGTCTATTCCTATGAGGAGATCACAGGGATCGCGGCTCTGGCAAAGAAATATGGAGTGACGCTGATCGTGGATGAGCTGTACTCCCGCCAGGTGTATCCTGGCGTTCCCTATACCCATCTGTGTGCCCAGAAGGAGATCCCGGAGAACTTGATCACGATCCTGGGGCCGTCCAAAACAGAATCCTTAAGCGGCTTCCGCCTGGGAGCGGCCTTTGGAACGGCGGAGATCATTGAACGGATGGAAAAGCTCCAGGCCATCATGGCCCTGCGGTGCAGCGGCTATAACCAGGCAGTATTCCTGACCTGGTTTCATGAGCCGGAGGGATGGCTGGAGGCCAGGGTCAGGGCCCATAAAGAGATCCGGGACGCGGTCATGGAGGTGATCCGGGACGTGCCGGGCGTTTCGGCAAAGCCCACAGAGGGCGGAAGCTATCTGTTTGTGACGATCCCGGAGCTGGATGTATCCATTCACCAGTTCATCCGTATCGTCCGGGAGCTGGCGGATGTGATCGTGACGCCGGGAACCGAGTTCGGCCCCCAGTATGTCCACCAGTTCCGCATCAATTTCTCCCAGGATAAGGAGAACGCAGCGGCGGCCATGAAGCGGCTGTTTGCAGTCATGGAGCGGTACAGAAAACAGTAAATAGGGAGGAAAAGACAATGGGAAAAGAAGCAAATCCGATCCCCCAGGGGAAATACGTTCCGGCCGTCCGGTTCGGAGATCTGGTATTTACGGCGGGGATGACTCCGAGAAATAATGGAGTCCTCATAAAAGAGGGGAAGGTCCTCTGTGCAGACGCCATTGAGGATTACAGGGATGCGGTGCGCCAGGCGGCAAGAAATGCCCTGACAGCGGCAAAGAACCGGCTGGAGGAGGGCGAGGAGATCGCCGGGATCCTGTCAGTCACCGTGTATGTGAATGCAGAGGAGGGCTTTACAAAGCAGTCGAAGATCGCAGACCTGGCTTCAGAGTATTTCTGCGAGGAGTTAGGGGAGGCCGGAGTCGGAAGCCGCGCCGCCGTGGGTGTGGCGTCTCTGCCTGGAAATGCGCCGGTGGAGATCTCCATTGTGGCGGGTGTGAAAAAGAACCATTAGAAAAGAAAAATCATGGATGTAAATGGAACCGCCTGGGAAGATCGTCCGGGCGGTTTTTGTAAATGCAGGGCTGTGAAAATACTTGTGCTTTTTCTCTCTGCCAGTTACAATAAACGGAAGGAGGATGATATGGAAAAAGGAAAACGGATCCTTCTGACACTCTTATTTGTGATCCTGGCAGCCATGGGGATCATGGCCGGGACCTTTCTGGCAGGCGGAGGCTTAAAGCCGCGGCCGGGAGTGGACAGAGGAGAGAGAGAAACAGCCCAGGCGTACCCAGAGCCATCAGAGGGGCAGACAGCCGGGGCAGAGGCTGGACAGGAAATAAAGGACAGCCAGGAAATAAAGAACGGACAGGAAACAAAGACCAGCATCCGGCTGGAAACGGCGGCAGAAGAAACGGAGATGGAAACGGATGCGGACGTGCCGGAGGAAGCCGGAGGGGAGAGCGGGGAGCCGTGTACTCTTTTATTTGCCGGGGACGTTTATCTGTCGGAGCATGTGCTGGGCGCGTACAGCCGTGCCGGAAATATCACCGGAGTCCTGGACCAGGGGATCCTTAAGGAGACTCTGGGAGCGGATATTTTTATGGTAAACCAGGAGTTCCCGTTTACAGACCGGGGAACAAAGGCGGCAGATAAGCAGTTTACCTTCCGTCTGCCGCCGGAAAAGGTGTCCATACTCACGGAGATGGGCGTGGATCTTGTGACCCTGGCCAATAACCACATCCTGGATTTTGGTCCGGAGGGGATCACCGACAGTATAAAAGCCCTGGACGGGGCGGGGATCCGCCATGTGGGGGCAGGAGAAAACAGGGACCAGGCGGAGCGCCTGGAGATCCTGGAGGTCCATGGAAAACGGATCGGGTTCCTGGGGACGTCCCGGGTCTATATGTCCGCTGACTGGGCGGCGGGACCGGACCATCCCGGTGTGTTTTCCACCTATGATCCGGCCCGGGCCCTGGAGGCCATAAAGACGGCCAGAGGCCAGTGTGATTACCTGGTGGTCTACGTCCACTGGGGCGTGGAGCGGGAGACAGAGCCAAAGGATTACCAGAGGGCCATGGGCCGCCAGTATATCGACGCCGGGGCTGACCTGGTCATCGGAAGCCATCCCCATGTGCTGCAGCCGGTGGAATACTATAATGGAAAGCCCATTGTGTACAGCCTGGGGAATTTCGTGTTTGGCAGCAGTATTCCCAGCACCATTCTGTTTAAGGTGGTGCTGGACGGGGAGGAGATCCAGGTGACGGAGATCCCGTGTACCTCTTCCGGCGGATACACAAGGCTGAAATAAAAATATAGGCGTATGAAAATGCATGGAAAGCAGAAGAAGGGAGAACGGAGCATGGAACGGAAGACTATGGGAACACAGGCGGGAGTCCTGATCACGATCCTGGGGGGAGCGCTCTGGGGGCTATCGGGGGCCTGCGGACAGTATCTGTTTGAGTATAAGGGCGTGACCTCGGGGTGGCTGGTGCCGATCCGCCTGACCATGGCCGGCCTGACCATGCTGCTGTATTATATTTTTAAGGAAAGAGGAGCGGCCTTCCGGATCTGGAAAAAGGGCAGGGACGCGGCGGAGGTGCTGATCTACGGGATCGCCGGTCTCATGCTCTGCCAGTATACATATTTTGTCACCATCGAGCTTTCCAATGCCGGAACGGCCACTGTGATCCAGTACCTGTCTCCGGTGCTCATCATGGTGCTGGTGTGCTTTATGGAAAAGCGGCTTCCCAGGGCAGTGGAGGTCCTGTCCCTTATCCTGGCCATATCGGGGATCTTTCTGATCGCTACCCATGGAAATGTCCATCAGATGGTGATCTCCAGGGAGGCCCTGGTCATGGGGCTTTTGTCGGCGGCCACAGTGGTCCTTTACAATATGCAGCCCCGGCGGCTCATGGCCTATTATCCCACAGCATACCTTCTGGCCTGGGGAATGACCATCGGCGGGATCGTCCTGGCCCTGGTCTTTCAGCCATGGAGATACCGCTATACCCTGGATCTCCCCTTTCTTCTGGCCCTGGGGGCCATTATCTTTCTGGGGTCCATGGCGGCCTTTACCCTGTATATGCAGGGGGTAAAGCTCATCGGCCCGGCCCGGGCCAGTCTCTACGCCTGTGTGGAGCCCATTGCGGCCACGCTGCTGTCGGCTGTGTGGCTGAAGGCGCCGTTTAAGCCCATTGATTTTCTGGGTTTTTCCATGATCATTGCCACGATCCTGATACTGGGATATGGAGATCTGAAGAAGGGGAACGGAGCTTCTGTGCAAAAACGTTAGACAGGCGGCAGGAATGCTGATATAATAAAAATTATGAACGAAACAAAGCAGGGGACAGCCTGCGGTCACCGGCACACGGAAGACTGTTATAAGCTGGCGGAACACTGCATTCATGTGCATACGGATGACTGTTACCCGCAGGATGACACTTCTGACAATACGGCCACTCCGGCTGGCGCAGAGCGGCGGGAACCGACAGAATGTACCCACCGGTGCAGCGAGGACAGCGGCTGTGTGAAGCAGGTGCTGGACTGCCGCCACGAACACGACAGTGAGTGCGGCTATACTCCTGCCACAGAGGGAACTCCCTGCACCTATGTCTGCGGGACCTGCCATTCCCAGGAGAAGCCCCAGGCCGGCCAGGATCAATGTATCTGCACAGAACCCTGTACCGGGGATAAGATCAACGAGGATTGTCCTGTATGCAGCGAAGATTTCGCCGCCTGCAAAGGCCTGCTTCCCGCTGCACCGCCCGACGCTCTGGCGGTCACTCCGGAGCAGGTGCAGGAAATGATCGACGACCTGCCCACAGCGGAAGAATTGCAGGCCATGACAAAGGAGGAACAGCAGGAGGTCTACGCCGATTTGCAGGCAGCCTATGACGCTTATGAGGCTCTCACGGACGGGCAGAAAGCAGAAGTCACCGGGGCAGGGATTTTTGAAAGCCTGTTTGGTGTGTTCAATGGAATGATAAATGCGGCTGCTGCTGCCGGTGGCTTTGAAGTGACTGGCGGCACATCGGGGAACGACTACGCCTACGCCGACGGCGTCCTGACCATCAATAACGGTGCAGAGCTGACGATCTCCACCAACGGACAGACGTCTGACCGTATTGTGATTGACAGTGGTGCAAAGGCCACGGTCATCCTCAACGGTGTGAATATTGGCGGAACATTTGATAATGAAGAAAGCGCTATTGATGTAAGCAGCGGCGCAGCTTTAAACATTATACTTCAAGCAGGATCCACCAATACAATAAGCGTTGATTATTCTAAAGTGGATGAAAATAATCCGGGGATTCATGTTCCAAAGGACGCTGTGCTTGTTATCCAGGGAAAAGGTTTTCTGTCTGTAATGGGAGGCACAGGAACGATCGGCATGGGCAGCGTAGGGATAGGCGGGAAAAATGGAAAAAGTACCTGGCCAGCCGGAATGCGTGGCCCAGGTGAAGATTGCGGCATGGTCGTGATTCTTGGGAAAAACGTAGAGGTAGAGGGCAGTCAAGGAGAAAATCCCATTGGCGGAGGGTTTGGATTTACAGACGGACGACCTAGCCAGTGGGATGACGGCCAGGGTATCCGGCCCACCGACGGCGGCAGCTATGAGGTCTGGGGCAGCCTGACCCTGCCTAAGTATCCCGCCAGCTATACCATTCCAGAGGGCGTAACGCTGACCATTCCTGATGCTAGAAGCTTAAACATTCCCGAAGGCGTAACTCTCACCAACCACGGCACCATCACCGGGGATGGGCGACTGGAAGGCGTGGGTACTTTAACTGGGGACGGTGTTGTTACTGTTAGTTTGAACCTCTTTTATGACCTGGCGGAATATACCGTGACCGTGGAAACGGAGGGGCAGGGCACTGCTTCTGCTTCCCCTGCGTCTGCGGCGATGGGAGAAACCGTCACGCTGACGGCAGACGCAGCCAGCGGCTATTATTTCAAAGGATGGGAGGACGTTGCCGGAGGTGTTATCATGAACGGCGGCCGGTTTATCATGCCGGGGGAAAATGTGATCGTAAAAGCAGTGTTTGAGAAAGACGTCGGCAATGGCGGCTCTTCCGGCGGCGGAAGCTCTTCTTCCGACGACTCCGACAGCTCCGACGACTCCGATGGCTCCGGCGGTTCCGGAAGCCCGGATACCTGGTCAGTACCGGCAGGGACCTGGGTCCGGGATCAGACTGGCTGGTGGTACCGGAAAGCCAACGGCACCTATCCGGTGTCCTGCTGGCAGAGGCTGGCTTACCAGAATACGGCAGAATGGTATCGTTTTGACGAGAGAGGCTATATGCAGACCGGCTGGTTTACCGACGCAGCCGGACGGACCTATTACCTCCATGTGGTTTCTGATGGAAGACAGGGCTATATGTACACCGGCTGGCACCAGATCGGCGGCGTATGGTACTATTTCCGGGAGATCCAGGACAGCACTGAAGGGGTCCTTTATAAAAACAGCCGCACCCCGGACGGCTACTGGGTCGATGAAAACGGCGTGTGGGAGCCGTAAGGCAGCAGAGCATTTACAGCACGGTCCATCATACCTCCAAACCCTGGGCCTTCCCCGTATGGAGGATGGGGCCGGCGCTCATCAAGCCCTTGTGGAGAATCCCGGCGCATTCTGGCCTCCGTCTGTGTAATGCGGAACAGGTTTGCGCCTGATTCCTCACTATCCATGTGATCCAGTATCTTCTGGTCTTTAGAAAGTTTTTCCGGGCATGAATATCGGAAACACGCAGGCCATCCTCCGATCCACTGCTGGAACGCAGGATTTTTCTATATTTGGGATTTCTGCTCCCTTTCATCCAGTTTTCAAGGAAAAAATATATCATGAAAAATAATGATATGAAAGGATGAACAAGAAGCTCCTTTTGTGGTACAATATTTTAATAGCACCCACAGTGAGGAGGGTACAAAATGGATAACAATTTGCAAATAAATCAAAATGCAGAACAGACCTATCATTCTATTCGCCAGTCTATTGTATCAGCACAGCATAAGTTAAGTGCTGCGGTGAACTACGCAATGGTAATAACCTACTGGGAAATTGGGGAACAGATTTATAAAGCGTGTGGAGAAAATGACAGAGCAGCATACGGAAAAAATTTGTTGGACTATCTTTCAGCTCAATTGACTGTTGAGTTTGGAAAAGGTTTTGACAAATCAAATCTTCGTAAGATGAGGCAGTTCTACTGTACATTCCCAATTCGAGACACACTGTGTCTTGAATTGAGTTGGTCACATTACCGCCTTTTGATGCGTGTATCAGATGAACAGGCACGAACCTTTTATATGGAGGAATGTGTAAAGTCTGCGTGGAGCGTCCGACAGTTAGAACGGCAGATCAACACGATGTACTATCAGAGAATTTTAGCAAGCCAAGACAAAGCAGCTGTTTCAAAAGAAATTCAAACAACAGAACCGAAACCTGAATATGAAAAAATAATCAAAGATCCTTATGTGATGGAATTTTTGCAGATTCAGCCAGATACCCATGTATATGAAGGTGAGCTGGAACAGGCATTGATTGACCACCTCCAGCATTTTCTTCTGGAACTGGGACGAGGATTTTCTTTTGTAGCACGGCAAAAGCGGTTTACACTGGATGGACAGGATTTTTTCATCGACTTAGTATTTTACAATTACATTTTGAAATGCTTTGTTCTGATTGATTTGAAGATGGGAAAACTGACCCATCAGGATCTGGGACAAATGCAGATGTATGTGAACTATTATACCCGTGAAATGATGAATGAGGGAGATTCACAGCCTATCGGTATTGTCCTTTGTGCAGACAAGGGCGACTCTATTGTAAAGTACACGCTGCCGGAAGATAATCACCAGATATTTGCATCAAAATATTTTACTTATCTGCCGACAGAAGAAGAATTGAAGCATGAATTAAATTTGGACGATTTTTATAAGCTGGAAGAATGATATGGGTGCTAACAACAAAATCTGTCCGAATTGTGGCAGGAAAATGAAACAGCAGTTTATTGGTTTGGCTGCACAGAAAGTCGGGCGATCAGGCAAAGCCTTCTTGCCGGGAGCTGCTTCGTGTGGCGATTGACAACGCATGATCACAAAGTCCTGTTGACTTTGAGGAACTGCTGAAAGAGTCTGGCTGTGAGGTATCAAAGCGCGGAAAATCGTATCGCCTGAAGCTCCCAGGCTGGGAGAAAGCCGCCCGCCTGGACAGCCTGGGCGAAGGATATGGATTGGAGGATTTGCAGGCAGTTCTCTCCGGGAAGAAAGTGCATATCCCACGAAAGAAAACTGTTACACAGGCAGAGCCGCCGAAGGTCAATCTGCTGGTGGACATTCAGGCAAAATTGCAGGCAGGAAAAGGCTGCGGCTGCCACGGCACATCACAATGAGCTTTATCCTAAAATTCCTATGCGATAAAGTTTATATGAACCGAGAGCAACAGCATCTCGACCAACGCCTCCTTTTATGGTATAATTTAGCATTATGCAATCATGAATGGAGGCGCTTTTCATGGGCGGACAGAAGCCTGAAGGAATGAAAAAACATATTTGTACGGGTCTGTTGGCCCATGTGGATGCGGGAAAGACCACCCTTTCCGAGGCCATCCTATATACCACCGGGACCATACGGAAGCTGGGGAGAGTGGATAATAAGGACGCTTTTCTGGATACATATCAGCTGGAACGGGCCAGGGGGATCACGATCTTTTCCAAACAGGCAGAGCTTACACTGGGAAATACGGCGGTGACTCTCCTGGATACGCCGGGCCATGTGGATTTCTCGGCAGAGATGGAACGGACGCTGCAGGTGCTGGACTATGCGGTCCTGGTGATCAACGGGGCGGACGGCGTCCAGGGCCATACGGAGACCCTTTGGCGTCTTCTGAAGCGGTACAGGATCCCGGTGTTCCTGTTCGTCAATAAAATGGACCAGCCGGGAACGGACCGGGAGGCGCTGCTTTCCGGATTAAAGCGCCGTCTGGACAGCGCGGTAACAGATTTTACGGGAGTGATGGCTGGAACGGACGGGATTCTTTCATACAGCGGAGACAGAGAGAACGGAGAGGAGATTTTTGAGGAGATCTCCATGGCCGGGGAGGAGCTTCTGGAGGAGTATCTGGAGCGGGGGATCCTGTCTGTGGACCCGGTTCGCCGGGCTGTGAAGGAGCGGCGGCTGTTTCCGTGTTATTTCGGGTCGGCCCTGAAGCTTACGGGCGTGGAGGAGTTTTTAAAGGGATTTGAGACCTTCACCGCCGGGACCGGGTATTCCCGGGAATTCGGCGCGCGGGTCTTTAAGATATCCCGGGACAGCCAGGGAAACCGGCTGACCCATTTAAAGATCACCGGAGGAAGCCTGAAGGTAAAGAGCTTTCTGGATCAGGAGCAGACGGAAAAGGTCAACCAGATCCGGATCTATTCAGGGGAAAAGTTCGAGTTGGCCAGTGAGGCGGAGGCGGGCTGTATCTGCGTGGTCACAGGTCCATCAGATACCCGCCCGGGACAGGGCTTCGGTGTGGAGAGATCGGGGAAGAGCCCGCTTCTGGAGCCGGTACTTACCTACCAGGTGATCCTTCCCGATGGGGCAGATGCCCATGTAATGCTGAAAAACCTCCGGCTTCTGGAGGAGGAGGATCCCCTGCTCCATATTGTCTGGGATGAGACTCTGGGAGAGATCCGGGCCCAGGTCATGGGGCAGGTGCAGATGGAGATCCTGAAAAGCCAGATCCTGGAACGGTTCGGCGTGGAGGTGGATTTCGGGACTGGAAATATCGTATATAAGGAAACCATCCAGCGGCCAGTGGAGGGAGTGGGGCATTTTGAGCCGCTGCGCCATTATGCGGAGGTCCATCTGCTGATGGAGCCTCTGGAGCCGGGAAGCGGCCTGGTGCTGGGGTGTGACTGCAGCGAGGATCTTCTGGACCGGAACTGGCAGCGACTGGTGCTGACCCACCTGGAAGAAAAAAAATACCGGGGGACTTTGACTGGCTCAGAAATCACGGATATGAGGATCACTCTGACGGCGGGCCGGGCCCATATTAAACACACAGAGGGCGGCGATTTCCGTCAGGCCACCTACCGGGCTGTGCGGCAGGGGCTTAAGGAGGCGGGATGCCGCTTGCTGGAGCCGTATTATGAATTTATTCTCGAGGTGCCGGAGGAGTCGGTGGGCCGGGCCATGGCAGACATTGACCGGATGTATGGGAAATTCCAGGCGCCGGAAACAGGAAACGGCATGGCGGTGCTGACCGGGAGCGCTCCGGCTGCCTGTATGCGGGATTATCAGCGGGAGGTGACCAATTATACCAGGGGAAGGGGACGGCTGTCCTTAAGCCTCAAGGGATATGAGCCCTGCCATAACCAGGACGAGGTGGTGGAGGCCATGGGCTATGATTTTGACGGGGATCTGGCAGATCCGGCAGGATCTGTATTCTGTTCCCACGGAGCCGGAGTGGTGGTGCCCTGGGATCAGGTGAAAAAGCATATGCATGTGCAGACGCCTCTGGATAAACGGAGGGCCGCCGGTGTGGATCTTCCGGACCGGAAAGAACGGGAGGACGAAAGCTCCGGAGCCGGAGTCCCGGAGGGACGGTCAGGTGCCGGGGCAGGCGGAGGCCGGAGCAGCGCAGCAGGCACTGGCGGAGGAGCCGGAAGGCTGTCGGCGTCGTATTATGAGGACAGGGAGCTGGAGGAGATTTTTAAGCGTACCTACGGGGAACCGAAGCGCAGCTATCCGCCGGGAAATGCCCTGGGTCAGAGAACGGCCGAAGCCCGGAGTACAGGCGGCCCGGGCCACAGGACTGGCGGTGGGCAGAGGACAGACGGACCAGGCAGGAAGACGGATGTGGGACGGCCCAGGTCATCGGGAACAGCCCGGGCGGACGGAAAAACCGGCCGGGGAGCAGAAGCGGCAGATACCAGCTCCGGCACAGAGGAGGAATATCTTCTGGTGGACGGCTACAACATTATTTTCGCCTGGGAGGAGTTAAGCGAGCTGGCAAAGGTGAACATCGACGGCGCCAGATACCGGCTCATGGACATTCTGTGCAATTACCAGGGCTATAAAAAATGTACGCTGATCGTGGTCTTTGACGCATATAAGGTGGAAGGAAACACCGGAGAGGCCATAAAATATCACAATATCCATGTGGTATACACAAAGGAAGCAGAAACGGCAGACCAGTATATTGAAAAGCTGGCCCATAAGATCGGCCCCCGGTACCGGGTCACAGTGGCCACCTCAGACGGTCTGGAGCAGCTGATCATCCGGGGCCAGGGCTGTCTTCTCCTTTCAGCCAGGGATCTGAAGGAAGAGGTGGACTATGTGGAAAGCCAGATCGCAGATGAGCAGGGGCGGTTAAAATCCCAGCAGAGGAACGGGAAAAATTATCTGCTGTCCCATGCGGACGGCGAGCTGAGAGAATACCTGGAAACGGTACGGCTGGGAAATGCCGGGACGTCTGGCCGGATTGACAAAGAAAAACCGTGATGCTATACTGGAAACAGTTCATCGGAGGGCTTGTAAACGCATTTACAAAGCTGGATAAGATGCCAGGGGACCGCCTGGTATTTTATCCGGCTTTTTATGTTATAGGAAGGTTCTTGTTTGGGGGTCTCTGGTGGGATGCAGAAGATCAAGGAGGAAGATACAATGGAAAAAACAGCAGATTTTACAGAGGGGAGGATCCTTTCCAGGCTTTTGAGGTTTGCCTTGCCGGTGCTGGCAGCTCTGTTTCTACAGGCCATGTACGGCGCGGTGGATCTGATGGTGGTGGGGCAGTTCGGAGCGCCCACAGACGTGTCGGCGGTCTCCACCGGCAGCCAGATCATGCAGACGGTAACGTCACTGATCACGGGACTGGCCATGGGGATCACGATCCTGGTGGGCCAGAAGATCGGGGAAAAGAGGCCGGAGCAGGCTGGGGATGTGATCGGGAGCGGGATCTGCCTCTTTGGAGTCCTGGCGGCAGTCCTTACGGTCTTAATGATCCTGGGAGCAGGCTTTCTGGCAGGGCTTATGCATGCGCCGGATGAGGCCTTTTCCCAGACCGTGGATTATATCCGGATCTGCTCCGCCGGGGCCGTGTTCATCATCGCCTACAATGTCCTGGGCAGCATTTTCCGCGGCATAGGGGATTCCAGGATGCCTTTATTTACCGTGGCCGCCGCCTGCGTCTTTAACATCGGAGGAGACCTTCTCCTGGTGGCCGGCTTTCACATGGGGGCAGCCGGAGCGGCCCTGGCCACGGTGGCAGCCCAGGCGGCCAGCGTCCTTTTGTCCCTGGCAGTGATCCGGAGGAGGACCCTGCCCTTTACCATTGGAAAAAAGAACCTGCGGTTTGAGAGACGGCTGGTGGGAAGGATCCTGGCTCTGGGAACGCCCATTGCCCTCCAGGATCTGCTGGTCAGCATTTCCTTTCTGGTGATCCTGGCCATTGTCAATTCCATGGGCGTTATCGCCTCGGCCGGCGTTGGTGTGGCAGAAAAGCTCTGCGCCTTCATCATGCTGGTGGCGTCGGCCTACATGCAGTCTATGTCAGCCTTTGTGGCCCAGAATATGGGGGCGGGGAAGCCGGAGCGGGCGAAACGTGCCCTGCTTTACGGGATCGGAACCTCCCTTATGGCCGGGGTGACCCTCTTTTATTTTTCGTTTTTCCACGGAGATGCCATGGCGGGGATCTTTGCCAGGGACCCGCAGGTGGTGGCTGCGGCTGCCGATTATCTAAAGGCATACGCCATCGACTGTATCCTTACGTCGTTCCTGTTCTGCTTTGTGGGATATTTCAATGGATGCGGTAAGACCTTTTTCGTTATGGTCCAGGGGATCGTGGGAGCCTTCTGTGTGAGGATCCCTGTGTCCTGGTTCATGAGCCGCATGGCCGGAGTGACGCTTTTTAAGATCGGTCTGGCAACGCCCTGCTCTTCGGCGGTTCAGATCCTGCTCTGCGCGGCCTATTTTATCTGGCTGTCGGGACGGAGCAGGAAACACAGGACATCCGCGTAAGAATTTGGGGCAGAATGCATAAAAACGGAAAGAGAAAATGGACGGAAATGAATGAAAACGCCTATAAACGTCCATAAAAAAGAACGGATTGTAAAATATGCGCAAAATGCGAAAAACATATTGATATTTTTTGTGCGATATGATATGATGAATTTAAGTTAAAAAGGTGCTGAGAGATGAGAGCATAGTGCAAACGGTAAGAAAACCGGGTTGGTTGCTATGCTCTTTTTTTATCACCTGCCGGAAGCGGCAGACAGCGGGGGGAGTCCGATGGAAATGAAATTTTATGATTATCTGGATGCGAATCCAGTGATCGCCGCCGTAAAGGATATGGACGGCGTAAAGAAATGCTGTGAACGGGAAGAGATAAAGATCGTATTTATCCTGTTTGGAGACGTCTGCAGCATCTGCCGGATCGTGGAGGAGTTAAAGGCCCACGGAAAGGTCGCCATGGTCCATATGGATCTTGTAAGCGGTCTCAGCGGAAAGGAAGTGGCCGTGGACTTTATTAAAAAGAATACCAGGGCCGACGGGATCATTTCCACAAAGCCTGCCCTTATCAAGCGGGCCAGGGAGCTGGATCTCTATACGACCCTCCGGGTGTTCGTCTTGGATTCCATGGCCTTTGAAAATATTGAAAAGCAGATGGGACTTGCAAGGCCCGACAGCATCGAGATCCTTCCGGGGCTGATGCCCAAGGTGATCCGCCGGGTGGCAAGGCTCGTAAAGGTTCCGGTGATCGCCGGAGGGCTGATCTCGGAAAAGGAGGACGTGATGGCTGCTCTGTCGGCCGGGGCGATCTCAGTGTCCAGCACAAACCAGTCTGTCTGGTCCGTATAGGGGTGAAAGAGTCCGCCGGAGGCGGATACAGGAAAGGGTATTGATAACGGATAGATACGGGGAGTATGTATCCAGGGTATATAAGGAGGAATTTTTATGGCAAAGTATGTAATGGCATTTGACGCGGGGACCACCAGCAACCGGTGTATCCTTTTCAATGAAAAGGGCGAGATCTGCAGTGTGGCCCAGAAGGAATTTACCCAGTATTTCCCGAAGCCGGGATGGGTCGAGCACGATGCAAATGAGATCTGGTCCACCCAGCTGGGCGTGGCCGTGGAGGCAATGTCCAAGATCGGTGCATCCTCAGAGGACATCGTGGCCATCGGTATCACCAATCAGCGCGAGACCACCATCGTATGGGATAAAAATACGGGAGAGCCGGTCTACCACGCCATCGTATGGCAGTGCCGCAGGACCTCAGAATACTGCGATACCTTAAAGGAAAAGGGTCTGGTGGACACCTTCCGTGCCAAAACGGGACTGGTGATCGACGCATATTTCTCTGGAACCAAATTAAAATGGATCCTGGACAATGTGGAGGGCGTCAGAGAACGGGCAGAAAAAGGCGAGCTGTTATTCGGAACCGTGGAAACATGGCTGATCTGGAAGCTGACTAAGGGAAGAGTCCATGTGACCGACTATTCCAACGCGTCCCGTACCATGCTGTTCAATATCAACACCTTACAGTGGGATGACGAGATCTTACAGGAATTAAACATCCCGAAATGTATGCTTCCGGAGGCAAAGCCGTCCAGCTGCATTTACGGGGAATCCGATCCCCAGTATTTCGGCGGCCCGATCCCCATCGGCGGCGCGGCAGGAGACCAGCAGGCGGCTCTGTTCGGCCAGACCTGTTTTAATCCCGGCGAAGCGAAGAATACATACGGCACCGGCTGCTTCATGCTGATGAACACCGGAGAAAAGCCGGTATTTTCTAAGAACGGACTGGTAACGACCATTGCCTGGGGACTGGATGGAAAGGTGAATTACGCCCTTGAGGGCTCCATCTTCGTGGCGGGCGCAGCCATCCAGTGGCTCCGCGATGAGATGCGTCTCATCGATTCCTCACCGGATTCTGAGTATATGGCCAATAAGGTAAAGGATACCAACGGCTGCTATGTGGTTCCTGCCTTCACAGGCCTGGGTGCTCCCCACTGGGACCAGTACGCCAGAGGCACCATCGTGGGCATTACCCGCGGCGTCAATAAATACCATATCATCCGTGCCACACTGGATTCCCTGTGCTACCAGACCAACGATGTATTAAAGGCCATGGAGGCCGATTCCGGGATCCGCCTGGCAGCCCTTAAGGTGGACGGCGGAGCCAGCGCCAACAATTATCTGATGCAGACCCAGTCAGATATCATCAACGCGCCGGTACAGCGTCCCCAGTGCATTGAGACCACGGCCATGGGTGCCGCATACCTGGCGGGCCTGGCAGTGGGCTACTGGAAGAGCAAGGAGGACGTGATCAAGAACTGGGCCATCGACCGTACCTTTGAGCCTGCGATCTGTGACAAAAAGCGGAAGGAAATGGTGGACGGCTGGGATAAGGCAGTGAAGTATTCCTTTGGCTGGGCCAAATAAATGAATGGAGGCGGAAGAATATGATGGCATATATTGCAGAATTTATCGGGACCATGCTCCTGATCCTTTTGGGCGACGGCGTTGTCGCCAATGTGACCTTGAATAAATCCGGAATGAAGGGGGCCGGTTCCATCCAGATCACCTTTGCCTGGGGCCTTGCGGTCATGATCCCGGCCTTTATCTTCGGAGCGGCCTCCGGAGCGCACTTTAATCCGGCATTGACCATTGCCCTTGCTGTGGACGGCAGTCTCTCCTGGGGGCTGGTACCCGGCTACATCATCGCACAGTTTGCCGGTGCCTTCGTGGGCGCCTGCCTGGTATACGCCCTGTTTAAGGACCAGTTCGACGCCACAGAATCTGCGGCCACGAAGCTCGGCGTATTCTCCACAAGCCCGTCGGTCCCCAATATGGGCCGCAACATCTTAAGCGAAGCCATCGGGACCTTCGTTCTGGTATTTGCCATCAAGGGGATCGCACAGGTTCCCGGACTGGCAGCCGGACTTGACAAGTTCCTGGTATTCGGGATCATCGTATCCATCGGTATGTCCTTAGGCGGACTTACAGGCTATGCCATCAACCCGGCCCGTGACCTGGGACCCCGTCTGGCCCACGCCGTTCTTCCCATCAAGGGAAAAGGCGATTCCAACTGGGGCTACGCGCCGGTGGTCATCCTCGGACCGGTGATCGG
>NZ_JAXXBR010000129.1:0-10004 GCF_037242085.1 Alitiscatomonas sp.
CATAAGAGGATAAAAGCCCGTCGATGACTGTGGCGTTGGTCTGGGTGCCGCCCACCAGGAAGAACACCTCGCCTTCCGGGCACTGGCATGCGTCCAGGATCTTCTCCCTGGCACTGGCGCAGTAGGGGTCTGCCCCATAGCCGGGCAGCTTCTCCATATTTGTTTCGATCAGTCGGTTTAAGATTTTTTCATGGGCTCCTTCCAGATAATCACATTCAAATGCCAGCATCGTTATTTCCTCCTCTATATTGTTTTTTCAGTTTTTTCGGATCTTTCTGGTTTTTCAGGCCTTTCAGATCTGTCGGATCTTTCTGTTCTCTCCGCTCTTTCAGCCCTTCCGGATCTGTCCATCCTCTCAGACTGGCCCTGCCGCTCTCCCCGCGGCTGCCGTTCTCCCCTGGGGGCCCGCTCCGGCTTCCCGGCCCGCTCTGGCTTTTCTCCCCTCTCCGGCTTTTCTCCCCGGCTCCGCTCATTTCTTGTTTCCGGCCTGGCCTCCCGCTTTTCCTTCTTTTCCTTTTTATCCTCACGGAAGCTTTTGAGGACCAGACTGGACGGATAACGGTATGCGTAGGTACAGCCCTTCATGAGTGCTTCCTCCTCCGGAGTCCGGCATACACTGAGGATCATGTCCTCCTCTTCCTGGAGAAGGTAGGCTTCCCCATTTCCATCCCTTTCACGGATCTCCTTATAGATCCGGTACTTTCTGTAATACTCCGGACACGGAGCCTGCTTCACCTTCACCGGCTCCGGCACAATATTGAGTTTATATGCATCCGACATCCTGGCCAGGATATTATGTACCTTTTCGCAGTTTTCCCTGGACACCATATCAGGAGACGGAATACAGACCATGTAATTCATTTTCTGTCCTTCTTTCTCTTTCATGTATTTCATGCCGCCGGGGCCATAATGTCCCGGCCCCTTTGATACCGGATTATATCATGGCAGAAATCCCTTTTCAATAGCCGCTTTCACTGGCGTCGCTTCTATTCCTGCGCCCGGATGGCCCAGCGCATCTTTGTGGACCTGGCCCGGGGATTTCTCTGACATTCCTCCGCCGAGGGACGGATCACCTCCTCGGAGATCTCCTGGTACAGCCCGGCCTTCTTCCCCTCTTTAAAGTAGTGCTTCACAAGCCGGTCCTCTCCGGAATGGAACGTAAGGATCGCCGCCCGTCCGCCTGGGGCCATGACGCCGGGGAGCTTTTCCAGAAAGCTGTAAAGCACTTCAAATTCGCTGTTGACGTCGATCCTCAGGGCCTGGAAGCACCGCTTACAGGATTTCACCACTGCTTCCTTTCTCTCTTCCTCCGGGAGAAATCCCAGCGCTGTCTCGATGGCCTCTTTAAACTGGGTGGTGGTCCGTATATATTCCTTTTTCCGGTTCCGTTTTAATACCTCCCTGGCGATCTCCTCTGCATAAGGCTCATCGGAATTCTCCGCCAGCATTCCGGTCAGCTCCTCCCTGGTCACTTCCTTCAGCCGGTCCGCAGCAGACACTCCCTTTTCCGGATCCAGTCTCAGATCCAGGGGGCCTTCGGCTTTATAGGTAAAGCCCCGCTCCGGATTGTCGATCTGCATGGAAGAAACTCCCAGATCGGCCAGGACGAAATCGAATTTTCCCACCTCCTCCGAAAGAAGGTCGATCTCTGCAAAATTCATCTGGCGCACGGTGAGGATCTCCTCCCCAAAGCCATTTTCCCTCAGCCGGGCCGTGGTCTTTACGATCTCAATGGGATCCACGTCCAGACCATAAAGATGGCCGGAGCCCTCCAGCTTTTCCAGCATCCTCCGGCTGTGGCCGCCATAACCCAGAGTGGCGTCCAGCCCCCTCTGGCCTGGCTGGATCTGTAAAAATTCCAGGATCTCATCGACGCAGATGGATAAATGCATCCCTGCCGGCGTGCTGCCCTTGGAGATGACCTTTTTAATGGTCTCCGCATATTTCTCCGGTTCTCTCTCTTTATATTTCTCCTCAAATGTCCGGGGATGGGTCCCCTTATAACGGACCCGCCGCTTATGTGGCTTCTGCATATCCTGATTCTGGTTCTGTTCTGCCATTCCCTCTTTATCCTTTCCTCGTCTTTCGTTCCATTGTATCACGGACGGCTCCCGATTTCCATAGTTTTCGGTTTCCCCGGTCCCAGGACGCAGGATCCAGCCCCGGGCCGCAAAAACCGGCTGGCATCCGGCAGCTTCCTGCCAGACACACAGCCGGTCTCACCTTATGTCTGTTTTATTATTTTACTTCCACCAGCTCATACTCCCTGGAGCCGAAGCCCAGGGCAGCGGCAGCCTCGATGGTGTGGACGCCGTTGCGGCTCTCCACCCGCTCCAGGAAGTGCTTCTGTCCCGGATCATCCGTTGCCGCATATACCAGATCGATGCAGGCCTGGTCGATGGCGATGGGATCCTCGGAAACAAGGATACCGATATCCTTCATGCAGGGATCCTCTGCAACGGCGCAGCAGTCGCAGTCCACAGACATATTCATCATCACGTTTACATACACCGCGTTTCCATGGAAGAAATCCACTACGGATTTGGCCGCGTCCGCCATGGATTCCAGGAAGGAATCATGGTCAGAGGTCCAGATCTTTTCCGGGTCTCCGGCGCCGTGGACGTATGCCTTTCCATAAGAGGAAGCACAGCCGATGGCCAGCTGCTTTAAGGCTCCGCCGTATCCGCCCATGGGATGGCCCTTAAAGTGGGACAGCACCAGGATGGAATCGTAGTTCTTCATGTTCTTTCCCACGAAATTTTTCTGGATCACCTTTCCTTCCGGAATGGAGAGTTCCAGATCCGGGCCTTCTGCATCCATGAGATCCACGCGGAAATATTTTTTCCAGCCATGGGCCTCCAGGGTGCTCATATGTTTGGCTGTGGTATTTCTCTGCCCTTCGTAAGCAGTATTACATTCTACCACATTGCCTCCTACCATATCGATGATGGGCTTCCAGAAGGCGGGCTTTAAAAAGTTCTGGTTTCCCACCTCGCCGGAGTGCAGCTTAATGGCCACCTTTCCCGGCAGTTCCTTTCCCAGAAGGCGGTACAGCTCCACCACCTTTTCCGGGGTGATCTCTCTTGTGAAAAATACTTTCGACTTCATATCGAATCTCCTTTCCTGAAGGGATATAATGGATAGCTTTATTATATCGCCCTCAGGCGGTTCTGTCTATCACTTCTGTCTTTATGATGCGAAATCCCTGCTTCCTGTACAGCTCCATGGCCCGGCGGTTCCAGTCTGCCACGTGGAGGACTGCAGGGCCGCGGCCCTCTTTCTCCAGAAGGACCAGAGCCCACTGTAAAAGAGCCCTTCCCAGACCCTGGCCCTGAAATTCTCCCTTCACCACCAGATCGTCGATCTCTTTCCCATAAACGGCCACCGAACCCGCCAGGGTCCCTGAGATCTCCAGGATCCAGATCTCTGACCGTCTCCGGGCCAGCTCTTCCCGGCCGGCGCAGCATTCTGCCGGCTGCAGCTCCAGAGCCGTCCGCATGGCCAGAAAGCAGCCGTTGTACATGATCCTGTATTCCTCATAATCGCTGTCCTGGTAATTTCTCAGGTCCAGGGATGCCTCTGCCCTTCCTCCTGCATATTCCATGGTATGTACAGTAAATTTCAATCCTCTTCCTCCGTTCAGCCGACCCCGAAATCCGTGATCTCATAAAGGACCTCCACTGCGGGATCCTCCATAAGCCACTGGTACTCATCCATGAACCAGTCCACCAGAGCCTGGTCCCGACGGATGGGAGTGGTATTATTATTGTAGACGTTGACGGTCCCCAGCTTAAAATACCGCTTCAGACAGTCGATGTCATACCGGATCATGTCCTTTGTCTGGCCCTGGATCCCCACCATAAGACATGGCGAGTCGAAATATTCCGCTACCTCCCCCGGCTCCCGGAAATCCGCATGCTTATTCAGGACACGCTGGCGGAAATCATAGTCAAAGGTCTCCACGCCGATCTTGAAGATAATGGGGACGCCCATCCGCTCCCGCATTTCCTCCAGCTTATGGCGGTAGATCCAGTGGGCCTCAAAAAACAGCTTCTCTATCTTTTTTTCACGGACAAGGGCCCCGATCCCATCAAGCGTCGCCTCGGGAAGTTCAAAGCAGCTCCCGGAGTTGATGATCTCCAAGGCTCCCAGTTCACCTGTTACCTGGGACAGTACCTGCCGGTTTAAGGCCTCCATGGCCTCCCGGTCCCTTCCGTTGTCCTCAATATAATCACAGAAGGCGCATTTTCCCCAGGCACAGGGAAAACCCCTGAGGAGACATATCTCCCTCTGATTTTTAGCAGTGATCCTGCTGTACCGTTCCTCTGGTATTCCCATAGCAGTTCTCCTTTCTTAAGGACCGCAGGCTCTGCCCTGCTGGCCGCATATGGCCTGTTTCAGCCGATCCGGCACGGTGCCTGCGGCTGCAGACGCCAGAAAAAGGCTCACCGTCCGGTCTGCCAGATCCGTAATGACCTGCACCAGAAATATGCTGGCAGTCATTCCCAGGGGGGTGTGGGACAAAAGCTGTACAAGGACCGTAGAGCCCGACGACGTGATCCCGCCAAAAAGGCCCGCGCAGATCAGGGAGCTCACAATGGTCCCGGGAACAGTGATCAGCGCCGCAGCCAGAAAAAGCCGCAGCCCCCTGACGCGTCCCATAAGCTCCGGCATTCTCCTCGACGCCAGCCCCGCCATAAATCCAGTAACCATGCCCACCGGCGCAAAATACAGCGAATAAATATCAGTGGTCATTCCCATAAGAATCCCGCTGAGAAGATTGGGGAGCATACCGTAAACGGGCCCCAGGAGGATGCCTGCCAAAATGGTCCCGATACTGTCCAGGTATACTGGAAGCCGCAGGGCCAGGGCTGCCTGTCCGCCCGCTGTGTTGATGCAGGCTGCCAGGGCGATCAGTACCATCTGGTTTACAGTCATTTTTTTCCTGCTTTTCATCGGAGCTGCGCCTCCTTTCCGTGAAGGAATGCCGTTCCCGTCATCCGGCTTCCCGCCGCCAGACCGGGGATCAGATCCAGCTCCTCCTCCCGGCATTTCAAGAGCCTGGAAAAGAACAGCCGGAAAAACCGCTCCGGATCCGTTTCTGTCAATATAAGGGCATTGGGAGCTTTTCTATAAAAGCCCATGGAGTCCACCACGGTCTGCCCCCGGGAGATCCCCTCCGTCTCCACCGCCGTATACGCTTCAAACCCTCGGCATAGTCCAGGGTCCGCGAAATGGGCCACAGCCAGGGGATCGTTGATGACGCAGCCGATCAGATGCTCCCACTCCCAGTGGAAATCAAAATAAAACTTCGTAATCGCCGACACAAAGCTGCCAAGCTCCGGATCCAGCCGTTTCAGATACGCGAGAAGATCCGGAGTCAGGACGATCTGTCTGGTCACGTCCAGCCCTGTCATCTCGATCTTCTTTCCGTACAGGGCAGCCGTTTCATACACAAGGGCCGCCGCATCTGGATCTGCCCAATAATTGTATTCCGCCACTGGAGAGCAGTTCCCATGGCTTTTAAAGCTGCCTCCCATGGACACGATCCGGTCCATGGAAAGGATTGCTTCCGGACAGTCCGAAAGCAGACGGGCCAGATTGGTCATGGGCCCCAGGGCGATCACGGAGCAGGGGCCTCCTTCCTGTCCCGGCACAAACCGTTTTTTTAGAAACTCCTGGGCGGTCATGGAGTTCTCATAGCCTGGGACTTCCGGGAGAAAGCTCTCTCCCAGCCCATCGGCCCCATGGGTATCCAGGGCATTCACATAGTCCCGCTTCAGCGGCCTTTCTGCTCCCACATAAATGGGAATATCCAGACGCCCCATATGCTTTAAAATTTTTTTTGTGTTGGAAAAGCCCATATCTGCCGGGCTGTTCCCACATACGATGGTAATGGCCTCCACCTGGATCTCCTCCATGGACAGCGCCAGCATCAGAGCCAGGCTGTCGTCGATCCCCGGGTCACAGTCAATAACCACCTTCTGTATCTTTTGATCCATCCTGTTTTCTCCTTCCGTTTTCACGCAGGGGAAACAAAAAACCGCCCCTGCCAGTTTTCTGAAAACCTCAGATAAGCGCACCAGCTTCTGGAAATCCATCCAGAAAACCGGTGCGCCAGGCAAAGAGCGGTACCAGCCCCGCCTTCCGGCCAGGGCTTTTTACCTTTATCATTCTCACTTATGCCTAGTTTTTTATACTGGGAGGTTCACGAACCAGTGGGGACCCCAGAGGATCCCGGTGCCAGAAGTATAGCACAGGGAAGGAATTTGCGCAAGGCCTCTCCCATGTTTTTCATTGATTTTCCACTCTGCTTTTAGTATAATGAAAACATCGGAGTGTCCCTGTGAAAAATCAGAAAACAGGACAGACATAAAAGGGAGGAAGATTCTTATGCAGTATAACAAAGAACGGATTTTATCCAGGCTCATGGAAATGATCCAGATCGACAGCGTTTCCTATAAGGAAGGCCCCATGACCGACTATCTCCAGAAATATTTTGAGGACCGCGGCTATGAAGTATACCGCGATCAGGCTGGAAAGGCCGTGGGCGGGGACCACAGCGGAAACCTCCTGATCCATATTCCTGGAACGATGGAAGGAGAATCCATCTGTCTCAATGCCCACCAGGATACGGTGGAACCGGGGATCGGTATTGTTCCGGTTCTTGAGGACGGAAAATTAAAGAGCAGCGGGGACACGATCCTGGCCGCCGACGATAAATCCGGAATCGCCATCATGCTGGAGCTTTTGGAGGTACTGAAGGAAACAGGAACCCCCCATCGGGACATGTACTATCTTTTCACCATCTGTGAAGAAAGCGGCATGTACGGCGCAAAAAATTTTGATTATTCCAAAATTCCTACCAAAAACATCTTTTCCCTGGACGGAGCCGGAAATCTGGGCTTTATCTTAAAATCCGGCGCCGGAAAGGACGTGCTGACCATCACCTTCCACGGAAAATCCGCCCACGGCGGCATTGAACCAGAAAAAGGCATCAATGCCATCAACGCTGCGGCCCTGGCCATCAGCAAGGTGAAATTCGGCCGCATCGATCCGGAGACAACCTCCAATATCGGCCGCATCGAGGGCGGCGCAGCCACCAACATCGTTACGGATAAAGTCACCTTTACCTGTGAGGTCCGCTCTCACTCCCAGGCCCAGATCGAGGCCCAGGTACAGAAGATCATGGATGCATGCCAGGAAGCGGCCGCCGAATTCGGAGCCACCGTGGACATCGATGTGGACCACTTCTGCCCGCCCCACAAGCCGGATCTGGACGGCTTCCTTACAAAGGCAACGGTCCGCGCCCTGGAGCTGGAAGGGATCACACCGGAATACCATATCAGCAACGGCTCCGGCGACAGCAATATCTTTTCTGGCCACGGCTTTGACTGCTCCGGGATCTCCACCGGTATGTTCAACGTCCATACCACCGGCGAATACCTGGATCTGGCCGTATTCGAGCAGGCCTTCAACGTAACCTGGAGGATCGTGACAGAGCCTCTGGATTAAAGACCAGGCAGGCAGGGAATAATAGCTGTATAAAAAGAGGATGCTGCGTATCAAAGGGCGAAAAACGTCCTTCCGCAGCATCCTTTTTCTTTACATGCCCGCTTCTTCCGGTATCACATGCCTGGTGTAAATCCGCAATAAACGCTTCACATTTTATCCCACACACCCTTGCCCTCCGAAAATAAATATGCTATACTCCCGGCAAAACCAGTGGCCGCCGCGATTACAAGGATTCCGTATTCCGGATGCTGTTCCGGGACCGGACGAGCCTATAAGCTTAAGGTCCAGGTTTTAAAGATCGCCCCGGAGGCCAACCGTGAGCTCCTGGAGGAATGCCAGAGCCTGAAGGAATATATGCTCCTTATGGAACAGGTACGGAAGTATGCCGCATTCCTGGAGCTCAACGAAGCCGTGGACCGGGATGTCAATAAATGCATCCGGGATGGGATCCTTTCAGACCTTCTCTCAACATCTTCTGCTTCTGGACGACCATTTTTGTGTTGTAGGGGACCAGTTTCAGAAGCTTGTTGATATCCTTTAGTCCGGACTACGTTCCTTTGATCGATTTGTTGACACTTTCCAGCGCCTAGGAGAGTTTTGTGCTATCGCCGCCAATCTCAACGGTAATGCCCCGGATTCTGGATGCCATTTGGTAACACCCTCCTCGCGGGCATGAAAAAATCCCATCTGCACGGAGCAGGCTGCTTAAAGTAACAAAATATTATTACCTGTGTATCAAAATCACCTTTTTAGCATACAATATATTTATCAGTATATTTATCAACCAGTTAGTTGATACTTTGGCAAACGTGTGCTATAATGCAAGTAAAGAAAGGAGTGGACGATTATGGCTTCTGTTATGAGTGCTATTACTAATACCGTTCCGATCACCCAATTCAACCGTGGGCTTGCCGGAAAAATTTTTGAAGATGTCAAGCAGTGCGGTGCTAAAGTTGTTATGAAAAACAACACCGCAGAATGCGTTCTCATCTCCCCGGATGAATATATCCGTTTAATGGATGAATTAAATGACGCTCGTCTGCTGGCTGTCGCTTCTGAACGTATGGCACACTTTGATCCTGCCTCTTTGATTTCTGAGGAAGAAATGAACCGCCGTCTCGGTGTTACAGAAGACGATCTCGCCGGTTTTAGCGAGGTCGACATCGAATGAGTTGGAAACTAGAATACCTTCCCGAAGCAGAAAAAGACTTGAAAGACCTCACTGGAAGTCAGCGCATCCTTGTTCTAAAAGCCATCAAAAAAGTTCAACAAAATCCACTGCCTGTTGATGAACAGGGCTATGGAAAGCCACTTGGTAATCACAACAGCACGAACCTTGCAGGACTTCTGAAAATCAAGCTCCGATCCGCTGGCTTACGTGTTGTATATCAGCTTCGCCATACAGAATCATCCATGCTGGTTATCGTTATTGGCATCCGAGCTGACGAAGAGGTATACGATATCGCTCAGAAAAGAGCGCATAAACACGGGCTTTTCAATTGATGCCCAGTTCTTAATCGGCTATAATCCCTATAGTGATTAGTTTTCGGTAACCTTGCGAAATTTGAGATTGGAAAGATGACCTTCGGAGCACCTTCTTTTCCCTACTGTAAATTATTGAATAATCTGCAATAATGGGAACCAGAATAGAGCCCAATAAAGTGGCTCTGAATTACCGGAATATATGACTCTCATTCTCCGAAATGGTGGCTCTCAATGTCCGGACAGGTGACTCAGAGAACTCTGGAATAATCACTCCATAATTGTAATACAATAATCTAAATATCTTCCGCCTACAATTATAGCAGGGAACAGAGTATTAGGAAATCCGTAGGAATATTTGGCGCTTACGAATTATAAAGAGGATGCTGCATGGATGGGATAAAGAATCTCCTTCCGCAGCATCCTTTTTCTTTACACGCCCACTTCTGCCAATATCACGCGGCAGGTGTAAATCCGCAAAAACGCTTCACATTTTATCCTGCACACCCTTGCTCTCCAAAGATAAATATGCTATACTCCCGGCAAAGCATATATTTCCTTTGTTCCTGGCCGTATGGCTGTCTGGACTTTCTATCTTCATTTCAGAAAATCTATGCTTTTCCATTTTCTTTATCATGAAAAGCAGGAGATTTTCCGTTCTCCTGCGAAAGGAGGACAAATGAATCATCGAAACCATGATACCAGCCCCGGCCACAATGGCCCAGCAAAGCCAGCGGCCCGCCGCGACTATAAGGATTCCGTATTCCGGATGCTGTTCCGGGACCGGACGGATCTCTTAAGTCTTTATAACGCGGTCAACCAGACCTCCTATACGGATCCGGAGGAGCTGGCCGTCATCACCTTGGAAAATGCCGTCTATATGAACATGAAAAATGATGTGGCCTTTCTTATGGACTTCCGGCTGAATCTCTACGAGCACCAGTCCACCTGGAATCCCAACATGCCGCTCCGTGATCTCATATATGTGGCAAAGGAATACCATGTCC
>NZ_JAXXBR010000068.1:0-61234 GCF_037242085.1 Alitiscatomonas sp.
TCCTGGCATTCGGGCGCCGGGTGAAACAGCGGGCGGCCCTCGCCATCGAGGGGGAAGGGGATTACCGCCCGTCAAAGGATAACTGCCGGTTCTGCCGCGCAAAAGCGACCTGCCGTGCCAGGGCAGAAAAGAACGTGGAGCTGGCCTTTGGCCCGGTCGGGAAGAAACCGCCGTTGATCAGCAACGAGGAGATGGGGAAGTTTTTAAAACAGGGAGAGGACGTGGCCAGATGGATTGCGGATCTCCAGGACTGTGCGCTGGCCCAGTGCCTGGCAGGGAAAGACGTGCCCGGTTGGAAGGCTGTGGAAGGGCGCGGATCCAGGGAATGGACGGATCTCGATAAAGCCTTCAGGGGACTGGAGACCGCAGGAGTAGAGGCGGAACTTCTCTGGGAGAGAAGACCCCTGTCCGTTGCCCAGGCAGAAAAGGTCATCGGGAAAAAAGAATTCGGGATTCTGGCCAGAGATTATGTTGTGAAGAAGCCGGGAAAACCAGCACTGGTGGAAGAGTCGGACGAGCGTCCGGCCATTACAAATAAAATAACCGCCGGAGAGGCGTTCAAGGAGGAAAAATAACATGAATGAACTGACAAACGTGACAACCGGAGAAGTAAGACTGAGTTATGTACATCTGTTTAAGCCCTATGCTGCCATGCAGGGAGCAGAGGAAAGATACAGCTGCACGATCCTCGTGCCGAAGACAGATACGGATACGATGGGCCGCATCCAGGCAGCCATCGAAGAGGCCAAGAGGAAAGGGACCGCAGACAAGTGGGGAGGCGTGTGTCCCCCGCTCGTCCCGACTCCGGTATATGACGGAGACGGGGTACGGCCTTCCGATGGGATGGCTTTCGGCCCGGAGTGCAAAGGACACTGGGTATTCACGGCCAACGCCAAGGCGGACTATCCCCCGGAGATCGTGGATAAAATGGGGAATCCGATTATCAACCAGTCCGAGATTTACAGCGGGATCTATGGCCGCGTGAACGTTACCTTCTTCCCTTATGCATTCGGTGGTAAAAAGGGGATCGGGTGCGGCCTGGGACCGGTACAGAAGCTGCGTGACGGAGAACCCCTGGGAGGAAGCGCCCCGACCGCGGCACAGGCCTTCGGGGTCCCGCAGCCGCAGACAACACCCGCACAGAATGCAAATCCGTTACCGTGGGGATCCCAGGGCAGCGGGATCAATCCCATCACAGGGATGCCTTATTAAGAGGACAGTATGGGGATATCCCCCATACTGACAGGAGGAAACCATGAAACATCTCAGCATCGATATCGAAACAAGAAGCAGCGTGGACATCGGGAAGGCAGGGCTGTATAAATACGCCCAGTCCCCCGATTTCCGCATCCTCCTGTTTGCCTTCCAGGAAGACGAGAATCCGGTGGAGGTCGTCGATCTTGCCCAGGGGGAGGAGATCCCGGAACATGCGGTCCGGATGCTTGCTGATCCGGATGTCACGAAACATGCGTATAACGCGGCATTTGAGTGGTACTGCCTGAACCGGGCCGGGTACCAGACCCCGCTGGAGCAGTGGCGCTGTACCATGGCCCATGGTCTGTACTGCGGATACACGGCCGGACTGGACGCGACCGGAAAAGCCATCGGCCTTCCCCAGGACAAGCAGAAGCTGGTTGCCGGAAAGGCGCTGATCCGGTATTTCTGTGTCCCCTGCAGGCCAACAAAGACCAACGGGAACCGTACCTGGAACCAGCCGTGGCATGCAAAAGAGAAGTGGGAGCTTTTCAAGGAATATAACAGGCAGGATGTTGTGACAGAACGGGCGATCTTAAACCGTCTGGAGCAGTTTCCGATGCCGGAGGCGGAGCAGAAGCAATGGCAGATGGATGTCCTCATGAATGCGTTCGGGGTCCGTGTGGACACGGAACTGATCAAAGGGGCCCTGTACATCGATGCAGTCAGCACGCAGGAGCTGACAGAGGAGGCGGTCCGGATCACCGGCCTGGGAAATCCCAACAGCGGGGCCCAGCTGGTGCCGTGGCTGAACACACAGTGCGGGAAAGAACGGTTCCAGGATATCCAGAAGGCGACCGTGGCGGACGCCCTGGACCACAGGGAGGACTATCCGGAGGATGTGCGGCGGATGCTGGAGATCCGGCAGCAGCTCGGGAAGACCTCCATCAAAAAGTATGTGGCCATGGATACGGCAAAAGGCGAGGGGGACCGCGTGAGGGGTCTTACCCAGTATTACGGGGCCAACCGGACAGGCAGGTGGGCCGGCCGGATGGTGCAGATGCAGAACCTCCCCCGGAACTATCTGAAGACCCTGGACTATGCAAGGGATCTGGTAAAGGATAAAAATTATGCCGGACTGAAGTTACTGTACGGGAATGTCCCGGACACGCTTTCCCAGCTGATCCGGACCGCATTCATCCCTTCCGAGGGAAATAAATTCGTGGTATCGGACTTTTCCGCCATCGAGGCCCGGGTGATCGCCTGGCTGGCCGGCGAACAGTGGGTCAACGAGGTATTTGCCACACACGGAAAGATCTACGAGGCGACAGCGGCGCAGATGTTTGGCGTCCCGGTGGAGCGGATCGCAAAAGGAAACCCGGAATACTCCCTCCGGCAGAAGGGGAAGGTGGCCACACTGGCCCTGGGATACCAGGGCGGCACCTCCGCCCTGATCGCCATGGGGGCCCTGAACATGGGGCTTACAGAGGATGAGCTCCCGGACATCGTATCCCGGTGGAGACAGGCCAATCCCAGGATCCGGGATCTGTGGTACGCGGTGGAGAATGCCGCCCTTGCGGCCATGGAGACCGCACGGCCGCAGGCCATCCGGGGACTGATCTTTACTCTGGAGGGGGATCTCCTGTATGGGCAGTCCTTCCTCACGGTCCGTCTTCCGAGCGGCCGGAAGTTATACTACCCGAAACCGTTTCTTAAGGAAAACCAGTTCGGGAAGCAGGCCCTCCACTACTACACGGTGGGCCAGCAGACAAGAAAGTGGGAAGTGGCCTCCACCTATGGAGGAAAGATGACGGAGAATATCGTGCAGGCGATCGCCAGGGACTGTCTGGCGGTCACGCTGGAGAGGATTTACGACCGGGGGCTCCAGACCGTATTCCATGTGCATGATGAGGTGATCATCGATGCACCGATGGAAACGACGGTGGAGGAGATCTGCGACCTGATGGCCGAACCGATCCCCTGGGCCCCGGGGCTGATCCTTAAAGGGGCCGGATTTGAAAGCAGCTACTACATGAAAGATTAAGGAGGGAACAGGATGGAACACAACCGGATGCTGCAGATCAGCACTGCGGGAAACCGAAAGGCCACGCGCTGGCCGAAAAGTGAGATCCTGTGGTCCGATTTTACAGATAAACTTAAGACCCCGGTACGGGGAATGGAGACCCTGGACCAGTACCTGGCCCTCCCGAAATCCAGGCAGGACGAGTTAAAGGACGTCGGCGGATTTGTCGGCGGGACCTTTACCGGGGACCGGAGAAAAGCGTCCTGCGTGGAAGGGCGCGACCTGGTCACCCTGGACCTGGATAACATTGCCGCAGGGCAGACGGACGACATCCTTAAACGTGTCGGCGGGCTCGGGTGCGCCGCAGCCGTATACAGCACCAGAAAGCATGCGGGATACGCCCCGAGACTGCGGGTGATCATCCCCCTTGACCGGACGGCCACCGCGGATGAATACGAGCCGGCGGCGCGGAAGTTAGCCTTCCTGATCGGGATCGGATTCTGTGACCCTACCACCTTCGAGGCTTCCAGGCTGATGTACTGGCCGAGCTGCTGTGCAGACAGCCAGTACGTGCATGCAGTCTTCGACGGGGCTTTCTGCAGCCTGGACGGGATCCTGGCCGCCTACGGGGACTGGAAGGACATAAGCCAGTGGCCGCAGGTGCCGGGAGAGGATTCCGCCGCCAGAAGACGCCTGGCCAGGCAGGAGGACCCCACAGCCAAGCGTGGGGTGATCGGCGCGTTCTGCCGCACATACAGCGTCACACAGGCCATGGAACGCTTTATACCGGGGATGTATGAGGAGACGGATATCCCGGGCCGGTACACCTATACCGGCGGCTCCACAGCCGGCGGCGCCATCGTGTATGACGGGGACCGGTTCCTCTACTCACACCATGCCACGGATCCATGCAGCGGCCTTCTGGTCAACGCATTCGACCTGGTCCGGCTCCATAAATACGGGGACCTGGACGGGGATGCCAAAGATGGGACGCCGGTCAGCAAGCTGCCATCCTTCGTGGCCATGAGCCGCCTGGCGCTGGAGGACAGACAGGTATCGGATCTTATGTCAAAGGAGAATCTGGAACGGGCGCAGAAGGCCTTCCAGAGCCCGGAAGCGGCATCAGAAAGCCACCAGGACTATGACCTTTCGTGGCTGTCACAGCTTACGAAAGACGGGACCGGGAAATACGAGAAGACCATCAACAATGCCGTGATCGTACTGGAGAACGATCCACTCCTCAAGGGGCGGATCGTGACCGACGAGTTTGCGAACTGCGGCATGGTCCTGGGCCGGATGCCGTGGGACCAGAGGGAGGAAAAACGGCGCTGGAAGGACGTGGACGATGCCGGATTCTACCGCTATGTGGAGGTGTTCTACGGCCTTACAGGGCGGGACAAGCTGGACAACGCGCTGATGATCGTCAGTGCCCAGAACCGGATCAACGATGTGAAACAGTACCTGCAGGGGCTTAAATGGGACGGCACGAAGCGTCTGGATACCCTGCTGTCCGAATACCTGGGAGCCGAGGATACGGCCTATACGAGGGCTGTGATGCGTAAGTCCCTGTGTGCCGCTGTCGGGAGAGCCGTGGCCGGGGGGATCAAATACGATTACATGCCGATCTTTACCGGGCCCCAGGGGATCGGCAAGAGTACCTTTTTACACATCCTGGGAAAAGACTGGTTCAGCGACAGCTTAACGACCTTTGAGGGCAAGGAGGCTGCCGAGCTGATCCAGGGGACCTGGATCAATGAGATCGGGGAGCTGAGCGCATTTACGAAGCAGGAGACCCAGGTCATCAAGCAGTTTTTAAGCAAGACCGATGATATCTACCGGGCGGCATACGGCCGGAGAACAGACAAATATCCCAGGAGATGCGTGTTCTTCGGGACCAGCAATGACGGGGAATTTTTAAAGGACGTCACCGGGAACCGGCGGTTCTGGCCAGTGGATGTGGGCGTGCATCCGGCAAAAAAGTCGGTCTGGAACCAGCTGCCGTCAGAGGTGGACCAGATCTGGGCGGAGGCATACCTTTACTGGGCCATGGGGGAGCCCCTGTATCTTCCGAAGGAGATCGAGGAGATGGCAAAGGACCAGCAGGACCGGCACCGGGAATCCTCCGGGAAGGAGGGGCTGATCCTGGATTTCCTGGACCGGGAGATCCCGTCAGACTGGGATTCCCTGTCCAGACAGCAGAGACAGATGTTCTGGAACGGGAACCTGAAGCTGGCAGACGGGACAGAGCTGGTGCCCCGGGAAAAGGTCTGTGCAGTGGAGATCTGGGTGGAGTGCTTTGGCGGAGAACCGAAGCATATGAAGCGGACAGACAGCATGGAGATCAACAATATCCTGATCGGGCTTAAGGGCTGGGAGAGGATCAAAACGCCGCGCAGATTCGGCGTCTACGGGCAGCAGAGAGGGTTCTGCAGGGCGAAAACATAGTCAAAAATATTCGTAGTTCTGGTGTAGCCGCGGTAGTAGTCAAAAACAACCGACTACACGATGTAGCACTGGTTAGTAGCCGTGTGAAATCCTCAGAAATAAAGGAAATATCAATATATAACTACAATAACTACAAACTTCTATATAGAGGTAAAAATAATAAATAAATATATAATACATAACGCTATATAGGGTATATAAATAGGGGTCTCTATAACACGTGACGCGTAGGATGTATGGGAAGGAGGCAGAATGGGCTGGGGACTAAAACAGGACATTGAACTGGTACTGGCAAAAATTTTCACTGACAGGGGAGTTCGGATCCCGTCAGCCGAGGGACACCGGGGCGTAAAGGAGGCCCTCCGTGGAAAAGGGGTCCGCAGAAATGACATCGCCCAGGCACGAAAGGAGCTGCGGATCCAGTCGGATAAAATAGACGGAGAGTACTGGTGGATCTGGGAGAATGAGCAGGATCCGGGAAGTATGTGGGAAAGACTGAGCGGGGAATTCTGGAGGAGTCTGGATGAGAGAAAAGGACATTGAGAAGATCCTGGTGGCGGAAGTAAGGAAACTGGGCGGCCGGGCCTATAAGTGGGTAAGCCCGGGGAATGACGGCGTGCCGGACCGGATCGTGATCTTTCCGGGAAAGACCCCGGTGTTTGTGGAGCTGAAAACCGATACCGGGAAACTGAGCGCCCTCCAGGCGGTCCAGATCAGACGGCTGGGGGAGCTGGGGCAGAAGGTATATGTGACTTACGGGATTGACGGCATCAGCCAGTTCTTCCAGGACGAGGGCTATGAAGAAACCAGCAAAGCGCTGGATTGCAGATATGGACTGTAAGGGAGGCACAATATGAAACACACGGAATGGATGCACGGAAGAGATGGAGAAAAATACGGAGTTTGGAATACAGTCAGAAAAAAATTTCAGTTCGGAATATGTGAGGACACGCCAATGTTGGCGGATGCAAGATTATTTCAGCGGATAGGAGATAACGCCAGAAAATACCGGTTCGAGATCCGGAGATTGCCGAAAGGGGAAGACAATGGAATTTAGACCGCATTCCTACCAGCGGTATTGTATTAATAAAATTCTGGAAACCAAAAAGCTTGGGCTTTTTCTGGATATGGGCCTCGGCAAGACAGTCACTACGCTGACCGCAGTCAAGGAACTTAAGTATAACCGCTTCCAGGTCTGTAAGGTACTGGTGATCGCGCCAAAGAAGGTAGCTGAAGGGACCTGGACAAAGGAGGCCGCCAAGTGGGACCACACGAAGATGCTGCGGGTATCCCCGGTGCTGGGGAGCCAGGCAAAGCGGATCCGGGCTCTGAACACACCGGCAGACCTGTACGTCATCAACCGGGAAAATGTCTGCTGGCTGGTGGATTATTACCGCAACGCATGGCCGTTTGACATGGTGGTGATCGATGAGAGCAGCAGCTTCAAAAGCCATTCGGCCAAACGGTTCAAGGCCCTGGCGGGGATTAGCAGCCGGATCAGCCGGATGGTGGAGCTGACCGGGACCCCGTCCCCCAACGGCCTGGCGGACCTGTGGAGCCAGGTCTATCTGCTGGACGGCGGGGAACGGCTGGGAAAACGGTACAGCCAGTTCCGCGAGCGGTACTTCCAGCCGGACAAGCGCGGGGCAGACGGCATGGTATACAGCTACGAGGCCAAGCCCGGGACCGAAGAGAGCATCCTGGCAAAGATCTCTGATATCTGCATCAGCATGAAGGCGGAGGACTATCTGGAACTTCCGGATCTGACCTACCACGAGATCCCGGTGGAGCTGGATAAAAAGTCCTGGAAGGCATACCAGGATCTGGAGCGGAAGATGATCCTGGAACTTCCGGAGGATGACGAGCTGATCAGCGTGACCAGCGCAGCGGCCTTAAGCAACAAGCTTCTCCAGCTGGCCAATGGTGCGGTTTATGATGAGGACCGCCAGGTACATGAGGTGCATGACTGCAAGATCGAGGCATTCCTGGAACTGGTCGAATCCCTTCAGGGGAAGCCCGTCCTGGTATTTTATAATTACCAGCATGACCGTGAGCGGATCCTGAAGGCCCTGGCAAAGTCGGGACTCGGGATCCGGGAGCTTAAGACCACACAGGATGAGGACGACTGGAATGCCGGCCGGATCGACATCCTGCTGACCCATCCGGCCAGCAGCGCATACGGGCTTAACCTCCAGCAGGGAGGGAACCACGTGATCTGGTTCGGCCTTACCTGGAATTACGAGCTGTATACCCAGGCCAACAAACGTCTGCACCGGCAGGGGCAGGTGAACAAGGTGATCATCCACCACCTGGTCAGTACAGGGACCCGGGATGAGGATGTCATGGCCGCCCTGAGGAGAAAAGACGATGTGCAGAACTGGGTGATGGAGAGCCTTAAGGCAAGGATCAGGAGGATACGGGATGGACATTGAGAAACAGATGCAGGAGGAGATCAACCGCCAGAGGGAGATCCATAACCGGGTTCTTGTGCGGGACCCGGTGACCGGACGCAGGGAGTACCGGGAAGGCTATAGACCGGGGGACAAGGGATACCTGCCGCCGGCGACGGAGTTTATTACGATCCGGTTCCGGAACGGGGTGATCGTAATGCCGGCGGACGATTTCAGGCGTCTGCCAAAAACGAAACAGAAAAAACTGATGCGGTGGTAACAGGAGGGAAGAAATATGTTTGTGAAACAGATTGATATGGCAAAAGCCCTGGAACTGGCGGCGAAGGGGATGGAGATCAAGGTCCTGGCCCCGATCGGCCAGGAAGACGGCTGGGAGAACCTGGCCCCAGACACCCTCCAGCACATGCTTGAGGGAGTGATGTTCTTCCGGCAGGAACCGGCCCTGGAGAAGGAGATCCTTCCGGCGGTTTCCGGAGAGGAGCCAGAGCCGCCAGCAGAAAAGTCCCTGTCGGATCTCACGAAGGAATTGAAACAGGCCAGACCGCAAAAAGGGAAGCTGGATGTGGACATCGGGAAGATGAAGGCCCTGCGGGAGGCCGGATGGAGCTATGCGAAGATCGCGGATGAGATGCGGATCAGCGTAGGAAGCGTACATAACCATCTCAAGCAAGTAGGGGAGGAAGCGAAATGATTAAAGACAGCGGAGACCGTACAAAATTTGGGACCGGAGCTGTCCGGGACATGCATGCGGGCAAGGGGAGGATGGATCTCCTCCCTCTGTCGGCGCTGATCGAGTTGTCAAAGCACTGCGAAGAGGGTGCCGCCAAATATGGCGAGCACAACGTGGACAAGGGGATCCCGCAGCACAGCCTCTGCGACTCGGCTATGCGGCACCTGGTCAAGTATATGCGGGGGGATGCGGATGAGCCCCATCTGAGGGCGGCCGCGTGGAATCTTATGTGGGCGCTGAACCAGTCGGTGGAACGACCGGATCTGATGGACGTGCCGTGGAGAGAGGAGGAAGAGCGATGAAAAATAAAGAGGGATACCCGGATCCGACCGCAGGCAGAGCGATCCGGGAGGCTGACCGGCCGCCGGAGAACGTGGTCATGTTCCGGCGGAAGATTAAGTCGATGTGCACGATCTTCCATCTCCGGATCCTGGGTAAGGTGACGATTGTGGATGAGAAAGGACGGCGGTGGTGATGACGAGAGCGGAGAGGAGGCGCCTGGAAAAGGCAGGGGCCAGGAAGGAGCCGGTCTACACGTTGACCCAGACCCAGATCAATGAGATCCGGAAGCAGGCGGTCCTGGAGCGGAAGGAGGAGCTCAAGGCCAGTATATCCAGAGAGATCGACGAGCGGATCCAGAAGGAGTGGGCCGCACGCGAGGCAGCACTGACCGGAGAAACAGACGAGGAGCAGATCCTAAAGGTCCTGTGCCTTCTTCTGGCAGTTCCGGCCAAGGTTCTCTGTGAAAAATTCCATTGGAAACCGATTGAGGACGAGAATGACCGGAGGTCTCGGCTTTTACAGTTTTCCGAGGCTGTGGTGAAAGAGGTCAACCGGACGTTTGAAAACGATGATGCGGACATCCGGGCGATCGGCGAGGAAGTATATGAGAAATACGGTGTGAGATTTGAAGTGAGGTGAGGCCGTTGGACCAGAGTGTCTTAGTCCAATACAGCGAGGTTATGGAGGAGATTAGGGATTTAAGGGAGAGGATCCGGAAGCTGGACCGGTTTTTATCGGATCCGCCAATCGTTTCGGATACGGTTCGGGGAACCCGGAAGGACGGGACCATCGGTCCGATCAAGATTACGGGGGTCCCTGTACCGGAGTACCAGCGGAAGGAAAAGATCCGGGAACGGTACAGGGAGATGCTGGAAGAGAAGGAGGCAGAGCTCCTGGAGCTGACCTGTAAGGCTGAGGAGTACATAGAGTCGATCCCGAAGGCAGAGATCCGGATCATGTTCCGGCTGTATTACATCGACGGGCTTACCTGGGAGCAGGTGGCCAGGCAGATGAATCGGGCATTTCCGAAAAAGAGGATTTCTTACACTGCGGACAGCTGCCGGATGCGGGCAAAAAGATTTTTTGAAAAATTTTAAAAATGTTCGCCAATGTTCGGTAAAAACGTGGTAGTCTATAGACTGGGAGCCGGAGGCGGAGAGCTGCCGGCCCCCATCTTCCTCATCCAAGTACTTATCCCCGTGAGCCCGTCCATCCCAGGCGGGCATTGACGGAACATCTTCCCGGACGGGAGGAAGCGTGAGCCGTAAAACCGAGCCGCAGGTTCGAGCCCTGGTGTTCCGATGTTATCACAACCTCCTATACAGTATATCCTGGGCGGCCATCGTACCGCCTGGAGAACTTTGCGGGATAGAGCAGCCAGGAAGCTCGCCGGGCCCATAACCCGGAGGTCGATGGTTCAAATCCATCTCCCGCGACTGGCCCGGGGCTCTCCCCTAGGATATTCCAGGCATACGAAGGCATCCTCGTAAGAGGGTGTCTTTTCTTTGCACGTATTCAGGTGTATAATAAAAGAAAACGATAAGGGGAGAGAAATTGTGAATACTATTGACCGATTAAAAGAACTTGCAGAACCCGCTGTTGGACCGGTGATGGAAATTGTATCCGAAATCGTGCTTGATGGAACGGCGGGAGCAATGGTACCGGGAGTTGGTAATTTGATTTTGGCATATAAGCAGAAGAGAACAGAGAAGAATCTGGAGGACTATGTATCCCAGATCGTGGACCGCCAGGAGGAGCTGAACGAGCGTCTCAACCGGCTTGATCCAGATAAGCTCCAGAAGATCACGGGGCATTATTTTGGCCTTGTAACAGATTATGTGCTGGATGTGAAACAGCAGGAGAAGATCCATTTTATTGTGAATGGGTATGTTAGGATCACAGAAATGGAAGAACTGAATGCGGATTCTTTGATCATGTTCTATGATACATTGGATCAGATGAGTTTAATGGATCTTGCTGTTCTGAAAAGCCACAGTCCGAGGCATGCGAGGGATGAAAACAACCGTGCTTTTCTGGAACAGCTGGTTCCAGGGCAGAGGCGGATGATCCACGAAAAGCTTCTTCGTCTGGGGCTTTTAAACAGCCAGAATGAGAAGAAGATGGATGACAATGTAAAGCATATGGCGGAATATCTCCAGGATGTCCAGAAAGGGAAGAAGAATGCCAAGCTGAAATATGACAGGCTCTGGGGGAGTGACAGCTACCACCTTTCAGAGTACGGGCGGTCTTTCCTGGAATTTTTCATGGACCGTAACGGAGAAGAACAGAATAAGCAGTGAGGGGAGAGTACCTGGAGACGGGCACTTTTCCTGTATCCAGAAAACAAACGATTGAGAGGTGGTGGTCTTGCCGAGAGCCAGGGATCCCAACCGGGATAAAGCCTATGAGATATACAAGGGAGCGGACGGGAAAATCGACTTAGTTGAGATTGCAAGTCAACTAAATATTTCCCCCGGTACCGTTCGCGGCTGGAAGTCAAAAGACCGTTGGGAACAGAAACTGAACGGAACGCTCCGAAAGAATACGGAACGCTCCAAACGTAAAAAAGGCGGCCAGCCGGGAAACCAGAATGCCATGGGATACGGGGCACCGGAGGGGAATAAAAACGCAGTTACCACAGGGGAGTTTGAGACTCTCCTTTTTGATTGCCTGGAACCGGAAGAGCGGCAGCTGGCTGCAGCTGTCCCGCCGGATAAAGAGCAGCTGCTCCTCCAGGAGATCCGGCTGCTGACTGTAAGGGAGCACCGGATGCTTAAGCGGATCGATCTGCTCCGGATGTCCATGGATGACTCCGGGGCGGTGTCGGGGGATGAAACCGGCATGACTGCGGTCGGGCATAAAAAGGGCCTTGAAAAGGACAAGGAGACAGATCTCACGGAGTACCGGGGCAAGCTGGGTCAGATCCAGAACATAGAGGATGCGCTGACCCGTGTACAGGCCCGAAAGCAGGCAGCCATCGACTCCCTGCACCGATACGGCGTGGATGACGCCCGCCTGGAGATCGAGCTGATGCGGCTTGACCTGGCGGCGAGAAAGGCTGGTGGCCTGGACGATGAGGAGGAGCCCGAGGATGACGGCTTCCTGGCCGCGCTTAGCGGAGCAGCGGAGGATTGGACAATGGAAAAGAAGGTGGAGAACGATGAAGAAGCGACGGCCGATATTTAAATTCCAGCGGTTTTCAAAAAAACAGCGACAGATTTTTACCTGGTGGGCAGACAGCAGCCCTGTAAAGGATGCAGCCGGCATCATTGCAGATGGGGCGATCCGGTCCGGGAAGACGGTCAGCATGTCCTTGTCCTTTGTGATGTGGGCCATGGAAAGATATGATGGGCAGAATTTCATCATGGCCGGAAAAACCATCAGTTCCTTTAAACGGAATGTTCTCCAGAACCTTAAGATGATGCTGACAAGCCGGGGATACCGTTGGACATACCACATTTCCGGGGACCTCCCCAACATGCTGGAAGTATCCAGGAAGGGCAGGACAAATTTCTTTTATGTCTTTGGCGGTAAGGACGAAGGCTCCCAGGATCTGGTGCAGGGAATTACGGCCGCTGGGGCTTTTTTTGATGAGGTGGCGTTGATGCCGGAATCCTTTGTGAATCAGGCCACAGGCCGCTGTTCTGTCGAGGGAGCTGCCTGGTGGTTCAACTGTAATCCGGCGGGGCCGATGCACTGGTTCAAGCAGGAATGGATCGATAAGAGAAAAAAGAAAAAGCTCCTATACCTGCATTTCACTATGGACGACAATCTGAGCCTTTCTGAACGGGTAAAGGAAAAGTACAGGGAAATGTATGCTGGTGTGTTTTATCTCCGGTATATCAAAGGCCTGTGGGCGGTGGCAGAGGGGCTGATCTACACCATGTTTTCGGACCAGAACATGTATGCAGATGCAGACCGGCCAGTGGCATTAAAAAGTACGGCTGTGAAAACGATCACAGTAGATTACGGAACTACAAACCCATGCGTGTTCCTCGAAATATGGGACGATGGGGAGACTCTGTGGGTGGACCGGGAATACCGCTGGGACAGCCGCTCAGAGGACGCGAGACGCAGCGGGAACCCGCAGAAAACGGATTCGCAGTATGCGGATGACATGGAGGATTTTATGGGAACAGACCCAGAAAGCCAGTGCATGGTTGTGGTTGATCCTTCAGCGGCTTCCTTCATCGCAGAGCTCCGCAGCCGCGGCGTATACGTAAAACCCGCCAATAACGAGGTGGTGGATGGGATCCGTGTGGTCGGCTCCCTGCTTGGAAGGCGTGGAATCCGGATCAACAGGGACAACTGCAAAGGACTGATCGGGGAGATGCGGTCCTATGTCTGGGATGATAAGGCGGCAGAACGGGGAGAGGAAAAGCCGGTCAAGCAGAAAGACCATGGGCCGGATGCATTGAGGTATTACTGCTATACGGTCCTGCCGAAATGGCGGATCGGCGCATAGGAGGGAATATATGGCACAGAAACAGAATACGGGAACAGAGGCGCCTGTCGTGACGATGGACGCCTTTTCCAATCCAGCGGCAAGGATCGGGTTCGGGACGCTGGACCTTCTGCAGGCGACCGAGTACCCCATGACCCGGATGACGCAGAATTACCAGCTTCTGACCAGCCTGTACCGGGAAAACTGGATCATCCAGAACATTATCGCCACGATCCCCAATGATATGATGCGGAAAAGGTATGATCTGAGGACCGGGGCTGATCCGGAGTACTTAAAGCAGATGACCCGTCTGGAGAGGCGGACGCAGATCCGGAAGAAACTGCTCCTGGGGATGTACTGGGGGAGGCTTTATGGCGGAGCCGCAGGAGTGATCCTGATCAAAGGACACAACGATATGAGCCGCCCGCTGGAACTGGATGCGGTCATGCCTGGAAGCTTCCTGGGGCTTCATATCCTGGACCGGTGGAATGGCATTTATCCGGAAACAGATCTGGTATCCGATCCGGAGGATCCGGATTTCGGTCTCCCGGAATTTTACATGATCCGCAATGAGGAGACCGGAATGACAGCGGCTCGCGTACACCACAGCCGGGTGATCCGCTTTATCGGCCGGGAACTCCCCTGGATGGAACAGGTGACGGAGCAGTACTGGGGAGAATCGGAGATCGAAGCGGTCTATGAAGAGCTTACCAGGCGGGATAATGTGGCCGGGAACATCGCGGCCCTTACTTTCCGAGCGAACATCAATTACCAGGAAACGGACGGGCTGGACCAGCTTCTGGGGACGGCCAATACGGAAATGCAGCGCCGCTTCTGGAACACCATGGCGGCCCAGTCGGTAATGGAAAGTAATTTCGGGACAAGGATGATCAATAAGGGGGATGCGATCCACAACACGCAGTATACCTTTACAGGCCTTCCGGATGTCTATGACCGGGTCATGATGGATGTGGCCGGGGCGGCACGGACGCCGGTGACGAAGCTTTTTGGACGATCTCCCGCAGGGATGAATGCAACAGGAGAATCCGATCTGAAGAATTATTATGACTATATTGACGGACTAAGGGAGACGGAACTTCGTGGGATCATTGAACGGCTGCTTCCGGTCATGGCATTATCAGCATGGGGGACGATTCCGGACGATATGGAGATTGATTTCCCACCGATGCAGACACCAGATGCCAGGGAAGTGGCGGAGATCACGGAGCGGAAGAGCAATGCGGTCCTCGCGGTTTATCAGAATGACCTCATCGATGCGGCGACGGCCATGCAGGAGCTGAAGCAGCTGTCAGATGAAACCGGTCTGTACAGCAAGATCTCCGATGAAGCGATCGAAGCCGGAAGAGGTGTGTTTTATTCGGACAGCCGGCTGCGGGACCCGATATCCGGCCTGGAGTTTCCGGGAAACCCGGAAGAAGGGGGCGGGGGATTAGAAGATGACGAAGAAGATCCGGCCGGCGAAGGAAACTGATGTGACCGCCTATCTGCGGCGGCTGTTCCTTAAGACGGAGCAGGAACTGATCCGGGAGATCAAGAGAAAGCGGTCTGCCGGATATGTGGATTATGCGGAGGCAGCGGCCCTGGAACGGGTCCAGAAAATCCTTCAGGACATGGTGGACGAATCCTGGGAGTATATTCCGGAAATGATTGAGACTATTTTTTACCATTCAGACAAGGATGCAGCCGGTTATGCCAATGCCAGGACGCTCACAGCGGCCCAGACGGACGTTGTACAGCAGCTATCCAATAATCTGCTGGGTGAGATCATGGAAATGGCGGGAACGGCCCGGAAAAGCGTGGAGGCGGTGTTTACCATCGCCAGACTGGAAAATGATCCGTTCCGGAGGCTTACCCTGGAACAGGTCCTGCGCCAGGAGGCGGCGGGCAGTCCATGGATCAGAAGCAGCAGGGACCTGGTAAAAAAGATGGAACAGGACGGGATCACGGCATTCGTGGATAAGTCCGGCCGCCGGTGGAGCCTCCGTGCATACGGAAATATGGCGGTGCGCACCACGGCCCGACAGGCGGAGGTGGCCGCGCTTTTGACGGCCGATAATCACGATCTCTGGCAGATTATAAAGATTGGCAGCACGTGTCCGGTATGCGCGCCTCTGGAAGGCCGGGTCTATTCCAAAAGCGGAACAAATCCGGATTATCCGCCGTTATCGATGGCCTTCGGGAAGGTGGATCCGGCGGGAGGGGACAACCTGGCAAACACCTGGCTGAATATCCACCCAAACTGCCTCCATATGCTGACGAAGTACACTACGGTCGGAAAGACCGAAAAACAGATCCGGAGGGACCGGGATTTTTCGGATCCGGAGAAGAATCCGGTCACAAAAGACCCTCGGAGTAAGAAGCAGATCGCGGCCTACCGGGAGAAGGAGCGGAACAGGAGGAAGCTGCTGGCAGATATGAAGCAGCATAAGGAATACAGGGCGGTTCTGGGAAGAGAAGTGCCAAAAGATTTTGCAAAGTTCCGGGAGATGAAGTATAATGGGAGTGGGAAGTGGGAGTATTTAAAGGGCTTGAAGCGATATTTAGATCAATATCCGACAAGTAACAGGAAATTTTATGATGCCGGGGAAGAATTAAAGAGACTGGGGATTAAGAAAGGTGTTCTTTTACCATCTGTTCTTGTACAGGCATTTATATTACCCGAGGGAAAGAAAGATCCATATCATATTATGAACCGGATGCTGGGGCGTAATATGACAGATGACGATGTTCGCTCTTATATGACTAAAGCGAAAGCAATGTTTGTTCAATGGGGAGGAAAACGCCTGGTATTTTATGGGAATTCGGGAATCGCAGTCATTACAAAGGTGAACGAAGATTGGATTTATAAAACTGCGTGGAAGCGGGCAGACTTTGACGAAGAAACAGGACAGATTTTGGAGGTGTTGAAGAAATATGGCATATGATTTGGATTATGAGTCAGACCATCATTGTCCCGTTTTTGGCAGGGTCATTGACAGTGATTTGTGTTATGAGTCTTTGATGGCGTTAAGTCGCGCTGTTAAAGTGTCTTCTGTGCCGGAACTTGTCGAGATACAGGACGTTGAAAAAGCCAGGAAGATTTGCGCGAAGTGTCCGTATAGCGAGTTGTAGTATTTTTATTGCGACGCCGCAATGAAAGGAATAAAAGATGATACAGTATTATGGTTATACCATAAGCCCGAACCAGATTGAGACTGGCGAGGGCTTTTTAATTTGCCGGAACGTGCCCATCAGCCGGACCGGAGACCAGGAGTACTTGGGCTGGGAGATCGGGATCCCGGGGGCGGGAGGCGGACAGATTGTAACGGTCCACCGGCCTCCAGAGGAAGTGTTTTCCACGGCAGCCCTGGCAAGCTTTGAAGGGAAACCGGTGACGAATGATCATCCGCCGGTACTGATCGGGCCGGATGATGTGAAAACGTATGAGATGGGCCACGCCCAGAACGTGCGCCGGGGAGATGGAGAGTGGGAGGAGTACACCCTGGCGGATCTTCATATCCATGACCGGGAACTGATCGATGCCGTCCAGAGCGGGAAACGGGAGATCTCCTGTGGGTATGAATGCGAGTATGTCCCCAATGGGGACGGGACCTATACACAGAGGAATATCAGAGGGAATCATGTGGCAGTCGTGGAACGGGGAAGAGCCGGGAAACGGGCTGCCATTTTAGATTCAGATAAAAAGAAGGCGAAAGAGCCGGAAAGGAAAGGGAACATGAATAAAAAAGGACTGTTTTTCAAACTATTCGGACAGGCAGTAAAGGATAAGAGTCCGGAGGAGATCGAGCAGATGGCCATGGATGCGGCGGCCGCTCTGGAAGCGGAGAAGCCGGCGGACGGACAGGCAGAAGGGCAGAAGGAAGAACCGGCAAAAGAAACGGCTTCAGATGAGGCTGTCATTGATGCCATTGCTGAAAAAATCCTGGCGAAGCTGGAGGAGAAGGGGGCATGCAAAAAGAAAGAAGAAACAAAGGATGCCCTGGATGCTGCCCTTGAGAAGCTGACAGAGGGCGGGGATCCTGGGCAGGCCGGGGAAACAGAAAAAACATCTGGCGATACGGAAAAGGAGACCAGAACCGGGACCGGAATGGACAGATCCACGGCAGCGGGAATTTTAAAGGCCATGCGTCCGGCGGTGGCTGCCATCAAAGACGAGAAGGAACGTCTGGCCGTTTCGGATGCGCTGATCCGTCTGGTGATGGCAGAGGATTCCCAGGACGATATTTCCGCCATCTTAAAGGCATCCCAGGCAAACGGAAAAAAAGCAGCCGTGAACACGGTGACTGTGGACACAGACGCGATCCAGGATGCGTATGACGCTATGAATCCCCACAGGGGCAGAAAGGAGACGAAGTAAGATGAAAGGACAGGTAATCGGAAAGACCATGCTGCACGGATATGCGGGAAGCTATTCCAGGCAGCCGGATATGGTGGTGGATACCCACCCGCACGGAGGAAAGGCGGAGATCCCGTTTGGATTCCCGGTAGCAGCAGGCGCAGACGGGGCAGTTGCTGAATGGGCAGAGACTTCCACAGCAGGGAATTTTGTGGGAGTAGCCGTCCGTGAGATCAAGTCGGCCACAGACTACATGAACCAGAATACGGGCACCTACAGGCCCGGAGAAGCCCTTCCCGTGTTAAAACGCGGATGCGTGAACGTGATCTGCCAGAATGGGACACCGGCTGCGGGAAAGGCCGTGTACGTCCGGACAAAGAAAAATGAATCTTTTCCCAATGCGGTGGTGGGCGGATTTGAGGCCGCAGAGGACACCACAAATTCAGTGAAACTCTCAAATGTACAGTGGAAGGGAACGGCAGACGCAAACGGAGTGGCGGAGCTGCGGATCCTAACCATCCAGAATGCGTAAGGAGGAATCAGAGATGGCATTTAAGAACGTAGGTACTTTTGATCTGGGAAGAGCCGCATCCGGTGCGGCGAGAGGCGGCAATGCAGCTGTGTTTAGCCTGGATGCGGATGGAATCGCATCCGGACAGGCATTCCTGACATCTGAGCTGGAAAAGCGCGACATGATGGTACGGACGCCTCTGACCAGCTTTACATATGCCCGTGATATCCCGGTCCGCGTTGGAGGCGGATGGGCGGAGACTGTATCCGCCATGCAGGTAGGATATGGGATTGCCGGAGGTTCTGGGGACGGTATCGTCCATGCCGGAGGCTCCAACGGGATCCCCATGGTGCAGGCAGACTTTTCCAAGGGCACATATAAGGCCCATATGATCGCCGCCGGGACCCGTGTGATGTGGGTGGACATGCAGCGCGGGAACATGACCGGAAGGAACCTGGACAGCCTTCTGCGGGACGGGCTCCGTATGGCTTATGACAAACACCTGGAAGAGAACACATACGTCGGCTTTAAGCGCTACGGAACCACAGGGCTCTTAAATAACCCGGACGTGGTGGTCCTGGATGCGGCATCCAACGGCGCAGACTCCGCCAGCACGAAGTTTAAGGACAAAACGCCGGATATGATCCTGAAGGATATCAACGACGCGATCCTTTATGCCTGGTCCCAGTGTGAGTACGACCGGGATGCGGTACCCAACCACATTATCATGCCCTATGAGCAGTTCAACTACCTGGCTACCACGAAGGTGACGGATCTGGCGGAAAAGACCATCCTGACATTCCTTCTGGAAAATAATGTGGCAAAGCAGAACGGAGCTGACCTGTTTATCGGAGCCACTTCCTGGTGCAAGGGGGCCGGGGACGAAAGCGAGGACCGTATGGTTGTCTATTGTAACCGCGAAAAGTATCTGGCCATGGATGAACTGGTGCCCCTTACCAGAGCCATGACAGGGCCCAATACAGCAGAGTTCTGTTATGATACTGCGTATGCCGGAAACCTGTCAGAGGTGGAAGTGTTCTATGATCAGACCATGGTCTATGTAGACGGGATTTAGGAGGTGCATCAATGTTTATCGTATCAAAACGGAGTTATGCGGTGAGACTTTCCGACGGATCCTTTTACCGGATCCCGAAGGATTTTATCGGGGAGATCCCGGAAGAGGTGGCAGAAAGCAGGCTGGTACAGAGGGCAGTCCGGAGCGGATCCATTGCGGTCCCCTCCGGGACCCGGGACAGGGAGCTTTTAGAAGCGGACCAGAAAGCGGAGGAACTGCTGAAAGAGAACGATATCCGGCCGGATGCGGGGGAGGAAGCAGGCGGACCTTTAGAGGAACAGCCGGAAACGGATGAGGCTCCGAAGGCTGGAAACGCCAGACGCGGAAGAAAATAAAGGAGGGCAGCATATGACCACCAGAGACAACAGGATGGGAGCCTTGTTCCAGTCCGCAAAAGCAGCCGCGGCCAATGTGCCGCAGCCAGGGGAGCGAGGCTCCTATACGGCAGATATGTTCCGGGAGGATTTTCCGCAGTTCACCGTCCGGGTGCCATCAGATGCAGAGGGCGGTGGGGAAACCATGAAAGATGCGGTCCCGGAAAAAATGCTGGAGCTGTTTATCAGCCAGGCCAATGACAGTGTGCTTCCTGGCCGGTGGAGCTCCCTCTGGAGGTATGCTGCCGGACTGTATGTGGCCCATTTTGCAGCCCTGTATCTGAAGACGTATGCTCCCGGATCCGGAAGTGCCGCCCAGGTGGCCGTAAATGCACAGAACACTGGCACCGTGAAGACGGCCTCCATGGGGGATACGTCCATCAGCTACGATAACAGCGCTGTAACAGCCGGAACCGAGAAATGGGGCAGCTGGAACGCCACCCAGTACGGTTCCCAGCTGGTGACGATGGCGCGTATGGTCGGAATGGGGGGAATGTATGTTATTTGATAATCCCGTTTTCGGAAACTGGTACACAGACACGGTGGATATCTGGCGGATGGTCCCGGTCCGTGATGGAAATCTGGATGGCATGGAACGGAAAAAGATCAACCAGAATCCAGTGCCGTGCCGGGTGTATGAGACAAAGAAGGAGGGGCCGGTACTTGGTGAGAACGCAGCCCGGGAGAGGGCCTTGGAAAAGCTGGCCTGTGATCTGTCTGCGGATATCCGGGCCGGGGATGAGCTGTATGTGATCCGTGGCGGGAACCTGGGACATGCGAACCAGGGAGTAAGGTATACTGCCGGTCCTCCGGCGCGGTACTATGATCCGGTGGGAAGCATTTCCACCGGCCTGGCGCACCAGGAAGTGGGGCTGTTGAGAGACAACATCATCAGGAGGTGAGGGAATGTCCAGCTTTGGATCGCAGATCCGGAAGCGGATCGGGGAGCTTTATAAGGCCGGCCAGGATGTTCCCGGGATCCTGGAGGCGGTGGCAGAAGGAGCGACCATTGAAGCCGTGCGGGTGGCTGGTGAAAATACACCCCCAAATGACGGGACCCTGGCCGGGACGAATACCAGGAGCGGACAGATGGCGGAACACTGGGCAACGGACAGTGTGACGACGCCTGTGATCACGGAGGGAGCCGGGGCCAGGACGTACACCACGGAGCTGAATAACAATATGCAGTATGCCAGTTATGTCAATGACGGCCACCGGATGGATAAACATTTTGTTCCAGGGCTGATCATCAATGGAAATCTGCTGGAGGAGAGTCCGGATGGCTCCGGAGGACTGGTAGTTGGCACAAAGACCACCTTCGTGAAGGGAAAGTACATGAAGGAAAAGGCCGTAGGGAAGTACCGTTCTGTGGTCCGGAAAGAACTGGAAAAACGGGTAAAGGAGGCGTTCCGGTGAAGTTTACACTGATGAGGGTCCTGGACAGTCTGGCGGGAGTTTTAAAGAAGGGGTATCCGGAATATCCGGTGTATATAGAACCGGGAATACAGGAGACGGAGCTTCCCTGTTTCTTTCTCTTTCTTATGCCGTCAGAGATCTCCGGGGAGACCGGAGGCCGGTATCTGCGGGACCTGGGCATTGACATTGTATTTGTGCAGCAGAGGAATATCCAGGATGGAAACAGGGGGATGCTTTCTGTGGCGGAATATCTGGACGGGGCACTGGACTGTTTTCCTTATACGGACGGGAGCGGGGATACGGCTCTGATCCGTACCTTTGAAAGAAACTGGAAGACCGAGGACCAGGTACTGCATTACCAGTTCCATATCCGGCAGCGGGCAGCGGTCCCTGGGGAAAGCGACTATATGAGAGAAATGGAGGAGAATCATGCCGGTATCAAAAAGCAGAAATAAACCGGCTGCGGAAAAGGACACGCAGCCGGTAAGACGATATGCAACAGAAAAGCTTTTAAAGAGCAGCCACCTGAAGGAATATCAGCCGGATTTCGCCAGGGTGATCCTTACAGAGCCGGAATACAGCGTGGAGGAGGCAAGGGCAGCTCTGGATGCTGTATTGGGGCGCGGGAATGCTGGTCACGGAAAAAAACAGTTGTAAAGACTTCTGGCTCTGGTATAATGAAACCATCAGATACGAAAGAGGTTGCCGACGTGCATGTAGTGGGAAAAATAGATCAGGAAATATATCAATGCATTACGAATGACATCGTGACGGATGAGGTTATTATAACAGATAATCAGATTCAGCATATACTGGATCGGCATCCGGATGCTTATGAGACAGCTATGAAAGAAATGCGAACAGCTATTGAAAGTCCGGATTATATTATTGCAGACGATAAGCACGATAATACAGGGCTAGTTATTAAAAAGTTTAAAATGAAAGGCGATAATTTGCAGTTAGTTCTTCGTGTATGCACTCATAAGGATGAGCCTGGTTATAAAAATTCAGTCATATCGTGTTGGGAAATTAGTGAAAAAAGATTGGAAAACTATTTGAAAAACAAACGAGTCCTTTACAAAAAAGAATAATTGATGTATGATAAAGATACAATAAACAAGAGGTTATCTGAGGTGGTAAATTTCGTTGCAACCACGCACCCTAGCGGTCAAAAGAGATGCAGGAGAGGCGACGCCTGCCGGATAACTTCTTGTTTTTTATCTTCGAGGTGAAAAAAGCGTCTTCATGCGCCACATGCCTTGTGCAATGGGCAAAAGAGATGTCGGGAGTGACGCTCCGGCCGAAGATTCCTTTTTATTATGGCTTTACCCGGATGATTATTTGAGGTGGTAGATTTCGTAGCGACCACACGCCGAAGGTATTGACAAGGGGAAACCCTGAGAGATGCAGGAGAGTGTTACGCCTGCCAAATAATCATCTGGTTAAGCAAATATAGATTATCAATACCACCAGTCAGAAATGTCCGGTGGTATTTTTGTACCCATTTTTAGCGTTGCGACATCGCAACGGGGAGGTGTGATGACTAAAATTGAATTTAGGGGAGAAGTCCTGCCGGGGTATGTTCCCGGCCTCCCCGAAGATATGGTTAAGGTTCAGCGAAAAGCTGGGCCTTTTTGATTTCACGAGGTAGGCGTGAAAAATCTCTTGACATATTTGTTGCTACAAAGTATAATGGAGAATGTAGCAACAAAGAAAAGAGGTGAATATAGTGTCTGCTATGAAAAAAGGTACAAAGTTAACGGATAATCCTAAAGATTATATGCTTCGTGTTCGCATGGATAAAGAAACGGTAGAAAAACTTGACAAGATATGTGAAGTTGAAAGTGCCAGTCGTTCAGAAGTTGTGAGAAATGGGATTGAAGAACAGTACCAGAAATTAAAAAAATAGAAGTTCGCTCCACCTACCAAGTTTAACGAACTTCTATACGACACAGAGGTTTCCCATCTGATAAATCTATCATATCATTTTGGGAAACTTCTTTCAAGACTATTTTGAAAGGAGCTTTTTATAATGGGAGATTTAATGATTTTTGAAGGTCATGAAGTAGAAGTATTTGAACTGAATGGAACTGTGCTTTTTAATCCATACCATGTGGGAGCATGTTTGGAACTGTCCGATAGTGCAGTAAGAATGGCAGTTGGAACCATGAATGAAAAACAGGTTGTCAAGGTGAAAAATTCGGATGTCAAGAGTATTGACATCCGAAAACTGAACAACGCCGGAGAGAATTTCCTCACCGAGAGCGGTGTGTATAAGCTGGTCTTTAAGAGCCGCAAGCCTAATGCAGAAGCATTTACTGACTGGGTGACGGATGAAGTCCTTCCCACTCTCCGCAAGACTGGTTCCTACGAAATGCCGAAGCAGAAACCGGAAAAGAAGAAAAAGAACCTTTCCGCCGCCAATATGCTTGTAAAGACGGTCAGCGGTATTTTTAAAGAAGCTGGGGTTGATCCAATGTTCATTGCGGCAGAGGCAAAACGCCTTTATAAAGAACAGGCAGACATTGATATTCAGATCCCATTGATTACAGACAACACCACGCAGACCTTATGGGACTGTACCAGTATCGCAAAAGAGCTGGGAATCCTCTCCGAATCCGGAAGACCCCATGACAAGGCAGTGAGCGGGATCATCCAGGATCTGGATATCTTCGAGGATGAGATCGTGCGGACCGCATTCAGCCGGAACGGCCATGACGGAGTGACTGTCCAGTATAAGGGAAGTGTCCTGGAGAAGGTCAGGGAATGGCTGGAGGAAAACCACTATCCGTCACTGATCGAATTGCAGCTTGCCAATGGCAATGTGAACAAGTGCAAGGTTCTTTACCGGGAGGTGGCGTAATGACGTATCGTGAATTCTGCACCCAGATCGTCCCGATGGTAAATGAACTCCAGGAAGAATGCCGGAAAATGGAGCCGGAAGAATTCCGAAAATTCCGTCAGGAGCTTATGGAAGCATCTGCTGTCAGACCAGAAATTTGCCGAGACTTTATGGAAGCAGTTCTGGATCTGATCCAGAAGAACATTTTCCAGAAAAACGGAGAGGTGGCATAGGCATGGATAGTGGTAAAATATTTGAAAAACTGCTTCATCTGGCGGTTTCCAAGGGGCTTATTGTCCGCTTCTGTCCCTTCGAGGCATCAGAGGGAAGACTGAAAGGAAACCGCCTGGGAATTGCCCAGGATTTAACGATGGATAAGATTAACTACAACCTGGCTCATGAGCTGGCCCATTCCTATCTGCATTATGATAAAGGGGACACGATCCATAGTGAACGTCATGCAGAATACGAGGAACAGGCGGACAGAGCCGCAGAGATGATTTTAGAACTGATAAAAACAGCATAACAACAACAGGTAATCAGAACGTCCTTCTACGGAGGGGCGTTCTTTTTATACAAATTTTTCAAAGAAAGTGAGGGATATCATATGGCAGGTGGAACATGGACCAGCCAGAACAAAGTACAGCCTGGTGTTTATATTAACACCAGATCCCGGGGAAATCTGGGCGTGAGCATCGGGGAGAAGGGAGTGGTGGCGATTGCAGAGCCGCTGTCCTGGGGGCCGTCCGGTGTGATCCAGGAGATTATTCCGGGAGAGGATTTAAAACCATTCACAGGGTATGATGTGACCAGCCCCAGAACCCTGTTTCTGCGTGAGATGATGAAAGGGAGCGATTCAACACCCGGCCCCATAAAGGTCCTTCTTTACCGTCCCGCTGGCAGCGGAGGAGCAAAGGCGGCGGCTACAGTGGAGGGGCTTACAGCAACCGCACGGTATGAAGGGATCCGGGGAAATGATATCACGGTGATCGTCCAGGCGGATCCGGATAAGGGCGATGTGTTTGACGTTATCACAGTGATCGATGGATCCGTGGTAGACGAGCAGGCAGTAAAGACCATTGAGGAGCTGAAGGAAAATGCGTGGGTGAAATTCACCGGCACCGGAGCGCCTGCAGAGACGGCCGGACAGGCCCTGGAGGGAGGAAAAGACCCGGAGGTATCCCCATCGGACTATGCACAGTTCCTGACGGTCCTGGAGCCGTATACATTCGACATCCTGGTCTATGACGGGACAGACAGCGCCACCATGCAGGCCATGGCGTCCTTCGTGAAGCGCGTTTCGGAGAATGTGGGCTTAAAGTGCCAGGCCGTGATGGCTGGGGCAGAGACCAGTAACAGCGAGTGGGTGATCTCTGTAAACAACGGAGTAAAGCTGTCTGACGGGACAGAGTTGTCTCCGCAGCAGGCCACCTGGTGGCTGGGCGGCGCGGAGGCAGGAGCACGGTATAACGAGTCCCTTACATACGCCCGCTATCCGGATGCCATTGAAGCATTCCCGAAGAAAAAGGATACGGAGATCAGTGAGGCCATCCAGAAGGGGGAAGTCGTTTTTATTGACAATTTTGGGACCGTGAAGGTATGTACAGATATCAACACGCTGACCAGCTTTTCAGTGGATAAAGGCCAGGAATATTCCAAAAACCGTGTCATGCGTGTGTTAAACCAGTTCTGTAACGACGTATACAGGCAGTTTTCCCTGTATTATATCGGAAAAGTGGATAATAACGAGACCGGCCGGGGACTGTTGAAGGGCTGGATCGTGGGATATCTCAATGAGATGCAGGCCAATGGCGGGATCCAGAATTTTGTCGCGGATGACGTGTCAGTACAGGCGGGGAACAGCGTGGATTCGGTCCTGGTGGATGTGGCCCTCCAGCCGGTAGACAGTATCGAGAAGATCTATATGACAGTAGCCGTGTCTGTGAACGCAGAGTCGGTATAAGTGTAAAGGAGGCAGGATATGAGTTTTTTACTGGAGCGGGATGCCGTCAACGGAAAAGAGGGCCGCGGCTTTATGACCATTGACGGGGAAAACCATGAGATGTTCGGGCTGAAAAAGTTCCAGTCGGACGCAGAGTTTCAGGAAGCAGACTTTAAGGTGGTGGGGACCCGGCTGGTACAGAAAAAGACCACAGGCGTTGCCCTGACCGGTTCCATGACGATCTATTATGGAACCCCTTATTTTCTGAAACTCTTACAGGAATATCTGAAAACGGGAAAGCTCCCGTATTTCACGATCCAGATCACCAATGACGATCCCTCCACCAGCGTGGGGACACAGACGGTGGTCTTTTATAATGTCAAACTCCAGAAGCTTCCGGTGGCCATCCTGGATGCGGAAGCCGATTATCTGGAGATGGAGGTATCATTTTCATACACACATGTGGAGGTTCTGGACTGGTTTAAGGATCCGGAGCAGTTAGGAGGAAATTAGGAATGGGAAATATTGCAGCATTTTTACAGCCACCGGTAATGGGTGAGGAAAAAAAGGTCTGGATTTCCAGACGGTTTAAAGGGGAGGACGGAAAGCCGCTTCCCTTTGTGATCCGCGTGATCGATCAGGAGACCAATGCTAAGCTGTTAAAACAGGCGACCAGGAAGAACCGTGTGAACGGCCAGATGGTCCAGGAGATGGATGCAGACCGGTACGGGAAGCTCCTGGTGGACGCCTGCGTAGTGGAGCCGAACTTCCGCGATTCCGAGGTGTGTGCCTATTATAAGACTACGGATCCTCTGGAGGTACCGGGGCGGATGCTCACGGCGGGTGAGTACAACCGCCTGGTGGGTGAGATCCGGAAACTCAATGAGCTGGTGGAGTCCGATGAGGAGCTGGAGGCTCTGGAGGAAGCAGCAAAAAACTAGCGGCGGAGAATACCCTGGATTCCAGGCTGTGCCAGTACATGCTCTGTAATCACGGGATTCTCCCCTCTGTAACCATGAAAATCCCATTGAAAGAACGGCTGCTTATGTGGGAGTTCCTGCGGAAGGAAATGAAGGAGGCAAAGAAAAACTGATGGGAGTAATTAACGAGACTTTAAAACTGACCGACCATTTTTCCGCCGCCTTCCAGACGTTTATCCAGATGGGATCCCGTTCGGCCAGTACCGCCGAGACCCTCCGGGAATCCACGGACCAGTACGCCAGGACATCCCAGTACGCGGCCCAGCAGCTGGATGCCCTGAAGGGCGTTCTGGCCTCCCAGGAGTCCCTTTATGCGGCCCAGGGGCAGCGCCTGGATGCCCAGCGGCAGAAGGTGGCAGAACTGGCCGCCAGGCATGCAAAACTGGCCGCATCAAAGGGAATGGAGGCCGGAGCGACCACAAGGGCGGCAGAGGCTCTGGCCAGGGCCCAGATACAGGAACAGCGGATGCTCCAGGCAGCCTTAAAGACCTCTGAGGCCATGGAAAGGCAGAACACAGAGATCCTGAAATTTACAGACCGGATGGGAGGTGCATCGTCTGCGGTGGAGCAGACGGCCAGGAAACAGAAGCAGCACACAAAGGAGGTGGAGCGGACCTCCAGGGCTTCCGGAAAGCTTCTGAAGGCCACGACCCTCATCGCTGCGGCTGCCGGAGCTGCCCGCCTGGCAAAATCGTTCCTGGATTTTTCGGATACCCAGGCACAGATCACGGCCAGGCTGAATCTGATGAATGACGGCCTCCAGGAAACATCCGCACTGAACGAAATGATCTTCCAGTCGTCCCTGCGGTCCAGGGCCTCTTATCTGGATACGGCGGACGCCATCGCAAAAATGGGAGTCAACGCGGGAAATGCGTTTTCTTCCAATACGGAGCTGATCGCGTTTATGGAACAGGTTAATAAACAGTTCGCCATTGGAGGGGCAACAGCCCAGGAGCAGAAGAACGCCATGGTGCAGCTGACCCAGGCCATGGCCGCCGGAGCACTCCGGGGCGAGGAATTAAATTCCATTCTGGATGCGGCACCGGGGATCGCCAGGACCATTGAACAGAGCATGGGATGGGCGGAAGGCTCCATTAAAAAGTATGCGGAAAAGGGGATGGTTTCTGCCGGGGTTGTGAAGAACTCTCTTTTGAGCATGGCGGAGGAGACGAACGCGAAATTCCAGTCCATGCCGATGACCGTATCCCAGGCCATGACAATGATGGAAAGCATTGTCCAGCACAGTGTTTCCGGAATGGCGGCGGAGTGGAATGCATTCTTTAACTCAGCAGAGGGACAGGAGCTTCTGATGGGGGCCATTTCCCTGGTTTCCATACTGGCGGAAACGGGCGTTGCAGCGCTTTCGGCCCTGGGCCAGGGAGCCATGTTCGTGGCAGATAATCTGGACTTTATTCTTCCGGTCCTTGCTGCCGTTGCCCTGGGCCTTGCTGTGCTGCACCGACAGGCAATCCTTGCCGGAATTGCAAGTGTGGGAAGCGCCCTGGCGTCAGCGGCAGGCTGGGCCGCTGCCCACTGGCCGGTCCTTCTTCTGATCGCGGTTCTGGCCTCGGCGATGATCGCGGCCCAGCAGTTCGGCGTAGGTATGACAGAGGTATGCGGCTGGGTCGGCCAGGTACTGGGGATGCTTTATGCCATCGGCTATAACGTGTTTGCATCCCTGTGGAATGTGATCGCCGCCTTTGCGGAGTTTTTTGCCAATGTCTGGAACGATCCGCTGGGGGCAACCGCCCGGCTGTTTTTTGACATTTTTGATACGATCCTGGGGATCGTGGAGACAACGGCCGGAGCCATTGATGCACTTTTAGGAACCAGCCTGGCCGGTACTGTGGCGGGTTTCCGGGGAAAGCTGTCCGGATGGGTGGACGATACCTTCGGAGAGAACGCCATCCAGATCAAACGGATGGCGGAACTGGATGTGTATGGTACCTCACAAAGCTGGGGGCAGAAGGGAGAAAACCTGGGAACCAGGCTGGATAACCTGAATCTGAGCCTGGAGGATCTGACCGGAGGGCTTGGAGGGCTCCTGGACGGGTTCACTCCCGGCGCCATTGATAATGTGGGGACGGTCGGAAAGGTCAAGAAGGTGGACGATATCCGGCTGTCGGACGAGGACCTTAAGATCTACCGGGATCTGGCAGAGCGCCGGTATATGAATAAGATCGAACTGAAGACCCTGGCCCCGCAGATCAGTGTGACGATCCCACCTTCCTCCGGCGGGAATCTGACTGCGGAGGACGTTACAGAGCATATCCGGAAGATGCTGGTGGAGGAGATGAACTCGCAGACCGCAGTTTCCCATGGATAGGAGGAGGATTTATGGCGCGTGTAAAAAGCAGCTGTGCCATTTATGTGGTGTTTGGCGGAAGGAAGGTAAAGATTCCGGTGAACCCGGAAGAGATTGAAATAAAATGTCCGACAGACCACAAGACATATGATGTGATCGGACTGGGGGAGATCGTGGTGCCCAGGAGGCCGTCTTTAAGAGAGGTTTCCTGGGAGTCCTTTTTCCCGGGAGACCGGTCGGAGCCGTATGTAAACACTGGAGCTGGAAAACCGGCCGGATATCTGGAAAGTTTCAAAACGGCCATGGAGGAGAAACAGGTATGCCGTCTGGTCATTTCGGGATCCGGTGTCTGTGATACAAATATGCAATGTGTCATAACGGATTTTGAGACAAAGAACAAAGGAGGGGAGCCTGGTGACCTTTATTACAGTGTGGGATTCCAGGAATACCGGCCGTATGCACCGAAGACCCTGACGATCCTCAAAGAGGGGAACGACGGGCAGGGGAACGCGGAGGCATCAGCAGAATCAGAGCGTCCAGTGGAAAAGCCGGTACTGCGGGTAGGCGCTCCTGTGGTCGTCAACGGGGACTACTGCTACGACAGCTACGGAAGCAGACCCCACGGAACGGCAAACAACCTGAGCACGACTGTGACCAGGATCGTTTCCGGAAACCCTTATCCGGTCCATGTGGGCCATTATGGATGGGTCCTGGAGAGTCAGCTTCAGATCATGGGATAAGAGGAGGTGCAGAATGGAAAACAGATCTCTGGTTATCCAGGTAAAGAGTGAAACGGAGGTGACATCCTATGATTACATCGATGTGGTCCGGGAGATCGAACTGACCACAAACCGCATGGATGCCCCGGGAAAGCTTGTATTCTCCTGCGTGGAGCAGGGACCGTTGAAAATTTTTGAGGGCAGCTCTGTTGAATATGTGGTGGACGGGAAAAAGCTGTTTAAGGGATACATTTTTACCGTGGAGCGGGCCCACGATGGGGAGACTTCCTACACGGCCTATGACCAACTGCGGTATTTAAAAGCCAGCGCCAGCTATGTATTCGAGAATATGTCCCTGTCCCAGATCATCGGGCAGATCGCGGCAGATTTTGGACTGAAAACCGGGAAACTGGAGGATCCGGGGTACGTATTTCCCAGCCTTATCAAGGAGGACGAGGGATGCCTGGACATCATTTTTGACGCTCTTTCAGAAACGATCACCCGGACAGGAAGGATCTTTCTGTTTTATGACGACGCGGGGGAACTGACACTGACAGAGGCAAAAAATCTTGTGACCGGGACCCTCATCGGAGATGGGAGTCTGGCATCGGATTATACCTATAAAAGGGATATTGACTCCGATACGTATAACCGCATTAAACTGGTCCGGAAAAATGAAAAGAGCGGCAGGACGGACGTGTATATCCACGAGGATACGGAGACGATCCGGAAATGGGGGCTTCTCCAGTATTATGCAGAGGTGGATGAGAACCTCAATGAGGCGCAGATCGACGAGATGTGCGGGGCCTATCTGTCCTACTATAACCGGGTTCTCCAGACCCTGAAGCTGGAAGCCATCGGCGTGCCGGGGATCCGTGCGGGGATGATCCTTCCAGTGAAGTTTAAGGATGTGGAGGTACTGGCGGGATCCCGTCTCCTGCTGGCAGAAAAGGTCACCCATAAATGGGACGGGGAATTCCATACCATGGACATAGAGGTGAAATCATTTGAACAGTTTGGAGGTGCAGAGATCGTATGACGACAGAGCTGATCGGAGTGATCCAGGAAATCGTAAAAAACTATATCAAAGCGGTCAAGCTGACGGATAAAGCCACGGGCACAGTTCTGACAGAAGCCCCCCTGTCTGTGCAGGTGGATGCCAGCATTCCACCGGTTTCCGGCCCGGCGCTTCTTCTTACGGACGGTGTGCGGGAACGGACAGAGACGGTGAAGGGAGGCGCCGGTGGTACGGTGACAGTGACAGAGGGGCTGAAGGCGGGAGACAAGGTGCTGATGCTCCGGGTTAAAGGGGGACAGCAGTACATTATCCTGTCAAAGCTCAGATAGAATGGAGGGGATGGAATGGCAACACTGCCAGAGGGAGTAGGACTGGATTCCGTACTGACCTATGTGGACCAGCCTACGAAAACGTTCCTGATCGACTGGAATTCCTGCCAGATATCGGGGCCTGTGGATGGTCTGGAGGCCATGCGGCAGGCGGTGGAGATTATACTCCAGAATGAGAGGTTCCGGTGGCAGATCTATACGGCAGATTTTGGGAGTGAGCTGGAGGAACTGGTCGGAGAGGATTATGATTTTATCGTCAGCGAGCTGCCCAGAAGGATCCGGGATGCCTTTTCCAGGGACAGCCGGATCCTGTCAGCAGATAATTTTGTGTTTTCGGACGGAAGCGGAGGAAAGCTGGTGTGCAGCTTTGACGTACACACCGTGTTCGGGACGATTTCAGAGGAGGTGGGAGTGTGATCGATCTGAACGGATATACACGGGAGGCGATCCAGAAGGCCATGCTGGACCGGGTTCCGCGTACCCTGGACACCAGGGAGGGGAGTGTGATCCAGACAGCCCTGGGACCGGCTGCCTGGTATCTGGAGGGACTTTATATGCTGCTGGGACAGGTCCAGCAGAACGCCTATGCCAACACGGCGGCAGGCCAGTCCCTGGACTATATCTGTGCGGAACGCGGGATCAGGAGGAAGGAGGCCGTGGCGGCCAGAAGGAAGGGAACGTTTAACGTACAGATCCGGGAAGGAGCGCTGTTTAAGACCATAAACGGGGCGGATTCCGTTCTTTTTATGTGTACCGGAAAACTTCTGGAGAAGACGGATGGGTCGTACACATACGAAATGGTGTGCCAGACGGCCGGACTTGCCGGAAACAGTTATTCCGGAAGTATCCTTCCGGTTTCGGCCATCAGCGGGCTCACGTCGGCGGTGATCGGGGAAACCATCCTGTCGGGGAGCGACGAAGAGGACGATGGCTCTCTGAGGGCCAGGTATTTTGAGACTTTTGATGTCCAGGCATTTGGGGGCAATATTATTTCTTACCGGACTGCGATCCTGGCAGTCTCGGGCGTCGGCGCTGTCCAGGTATATCCGGCCTGGAAGGGAGGAGGAACCGTCCTCTGCAGTATCCTGAGCAGCCAGATGAAGCCGGCGGACAGCGGCCTTCTTAAGAAGGTCCAGGAACTGATCTGCCCGGCGGAGGAGGGGGAAGAACTGCCGTCTTCCAATGGATATGGCATGGCGCCCATCGGGGCGGCAGTGACGATCACAACGGCAAACACGCTGGTGTTAAATATCTCATGCAGCATCCAGTTCGTTGAAGGTGTGGCCACAGGGGCGGAGATATACCGGGAGCGCGTCCGGGAAAAAATACAGGACTATCTGGATTCTGTCTGTGCAACCTGGGGAAATCCCATCAAGGGGCAGAAGATTGAATACATAGTTTCAGTATATGTCTCACGGATCGCAGTGGCCGTTCTGGGAATTCCGGAGATCGTCAATGTGACAGATATTCTGATCAATGGATCCGGGAAGGATCTGGTTCTGACGGAAACTGCAGATTTACAGCAGATTCCAGAGTTAGGGACGGTGATGATCAATGGCGGCTGATCTGATCCATATACTTCCGGCATGGTTCCGCCCGGTCCGGGAATTCCAGGTTATTATGGAAGCCCATGGAGCGGCCCTGGACCAGGCAGAAAAGCAGATCCGGCAGACCTGGGATAACTGCTTTATCCAGACTGCAGACGCAGACACGATCCGGATGTATGAGGAATTGTTCGGACTGGTTTATAAACCAGGAGAAACATTGGAATTCCGCCGGCAGCGGATCCTCCAGATGTATAATATCATCCCGCCGTTTTCCATCGGCTTTTTCCACAGCCGGCTGAGGGAACTGTTCGGGAATGATTATTCCCTGGAGGTGGATCCGGTCAGAAGCACGATCCGCGTCATTGTGACCTCCAGCCAGTACGGAGCTGTGGATCTTCTGTATGGACTGGTATGGGATATTGTACCGGCGCACATGGAGGTGACGGCAAACCATCAGGTGACCAATGACATGGATGGAAAGCTTTGTATGGCAGGATTTGTGGCGGGAACCGTAGTCCAGACCATATAGGCCGATTTTAAGGAGGAAAACACATGGGAGCATATAAGAAAGCAGTGATCACGGACGCAGGCAGAGCCCTGGTGGCCCGGGCCGTGGCAGGGGAAACGGAAATCCGGTTTTCCCATGCCAGTACATCCGAGTACGTTTACCCGGATGGTACGAGATTCGAGGAGATAGAGAAGCTGGAGGGGATCCGGCAGACGGTGCTTCCAGCCGACGCGCGGGTGGCGGATGGGACGCTGGTGAATGTGAGGGCCATGTTTGGCAATGAGAATATCCTGTCCCCATATATGATCCAGAATATCGGACTGTATGCCATGGACGGGGAAAGGGAGATCCTCTTTGCTGTTTCCCAGGCGCAGGTGCCGGACCAGGTGCCTGCATACAACGGAGTGGCCCCGTCGTCCTTTATTTTCAATCTCTGCCTTGCGGTTGCACAGGCAGCGGAGATACGGGTGACCGTGGATCCGGCCGGGACCGTGACCATACAGGATATCCTGGAGATCCGGGAACAGCTCCGGAAGACAACGGAGACCGCAGAAAAGGCAGCCGGAAGTCTGATAACCGGTATTACGATTCCGGCCTCCGGCTGGAAAGATCTGACCTATACCATTGAAAATGCGGCGATCCAGGCCGACAGCATCGTGCATATCGGGTATGCGTTTGATTCGGTCCCGGCGGCCCAGAAGGCCAATATACGGGGGAGGACGGAAGCTGGAAAGCTGATACTGGTGGCAAAAAAAGTCCCTGCAGGGGACCTGGCCGTGGATGAGATCCTGATCCAGAATCTGAAAGGAGGCGTGTAGTATGGCGGTATATACCAATGCAGGAGGAGGCGGCGGAGCGTCATCGGACGAGCTGACTGCCGCCAGAGGAGATGTATTAAAAGGGAAGACAGCGGTTACAAGCGACAGCAGCGATGAGCCGGTGGAGGGAACGCTGGAGCTGACTGGGGATGCGGCGGATTCCCATGTTCTGATCGGGAAAACCTATTACAATAAGGACCCGAAAACGAGGCGGGCCGGAACTATGCCGAACCGTGGGGCTGTGGCCCAGGAGCTGGCAGCAGGCGGGAGCTATACAATCCCGGAAGGGTATCATAACGGCGGTGGAAAGGTAACGGCAAAGAGCCTGGCGTCGCAGACGGGAGGAGCTACGGCAGCAGACGGGGATGTCCTGTCCGGCAGGACCTACTGGAAGGACGGTGCGAAGCGCACCGGGACTATGGCCAATCAGGGAGCGAAAACAGCAGCATTAAACGCTGGAGGGAGTTATGCGATTCCGGCGGGCTATCATAACGGATCCGGCCGGGTGACGGCCAACAGCCTGGCGTCGCAGACCTCTGCCAATGCGGCAGCGGGGCATATCCTGTCTGGGAAGACTGCGTGGGTCAATGGTAGTAAGCTGACAGGTACTCTCGCTGTACAATCTGCGATTTCTTTTAATGCAGCCGCTCTCTCCGCAACTTCGGTCCGGATCAGCTGGAAGAATCCGGCCAGGGGACCTTGGCAGGGAGTATTTATCCAGATGAGTACATCCGGGAATCCGGGGACGGGCGGCGGAACGAGAGTATATACCGGAGCCGGAAATAATCCAAGCTCGGCTGGCGGAAGCAACTATGTGGATATAGGCGGACTTAATATGGGAACCACCTATTACTTTACATGTACGTCGTACTGTGACGCTTTGGGGTGGGGATCCAGCTATAATGTAGCGGCTACAACAAAGGGAAAGATATTATATGATAATGGCTATAATCCATATGGTATGTACGATAGTTATGAGATTGCTACTTTCTATCCAACTTATGTAGAAAATCCTGGTATGCCTGGATCCGGATCTGATTCGATATATAAGTTTAAAACCCCAGTAATTGATTCCGGATATTCAAAAATGTGGTTTGATTTATATATTTTATATGCAAAATCCAATTACCCATTTCTGAATGCTAGTTATACATACAAACGTGAAGAAGACAGATATCCTAAGCAAGTTTCATTTCACGATACGAACAAGGCCGTTGTAGGAAATAAGAGGATTGCTATACAAATGGCAGGATCTGGAGTCGCTATCCAGGATATACGGTTTGACTGGACGGGATACGATCAGTACGCTCTCAATGGCAATGGTATCAGAATATATAAAATATGGCTGGAATAGAGAATGGTCGATAAAGCAATCCATTGAAAAAAAGAAAGGAGACTGGAATGAAAGCATTAATTATTTACGACGCAACAGGACGAATCTGGAATGTCACCTATGGCGAGGACATCCTCCCTACCGGATTATCGGGGATGGTCGCGGATGTCCCGGAAGGTCGCAGCGTATATGGGATTGATTTTTCCGGGAGCATCCCGAAGGCAAGATATGAGGAGCTGCCGAAAACGGAGGTGGAACAGATATCTGGAAAGATTGATGCGCTTTCAGAGAGCATAAATCATCTGGTGACAGGCAGTGTGATGCCCATGACTGTGGCGTGCTCTTTCATCGCAGAAACCTTCACGGATGACCAGGCGGTACAGGTTCCTGGTCTGTACCCGGAATGGGATGGGAACGGTATGGCTTATAAGACCGGCACAAGGCTCCGGTATACCGGTGTTCTTTACCGGGTGTTACAGGATCACACATCCCAGGATGACTGGACACCGGATGCATCCCCCGCGCTGTTTGCGGAGATTTTAATTCCGGATCCCGGGGTGATCCCGGAGTGGAAGCAGCCGGAAAGCACCAATGGATATGCCAAAGGCGACCGCGTTGCCCATGGAGGAAAGACCTGGGAATCCCTTGTTGACAATAATGTCTGGGAGCCCGGAATATCCGGGACAGAAGCTCTCTGGAAAGAATGGAGGTGATACCAATGGATGAGGCTGTAAAAGCGGAGCTTGCCAGGCTCCGGGATGAGGACAACCGACAAAATCACCGGATCGATGACCTGGAGCAGTCTGTAAAGGCGATCCAGGACCTTACGATCTCCGTCCATGCCCTGGCCCAGGACATGCGGCAGATGTTATCAGAGCTTAAGGACCAGGGATCACGGCTTGAGCGGTTTGACGGCCGTCTGGAAGCCCTGGAGCAGCAACCGGCGAGGAGATGGCAGCGGATGTCGGACAAGATCCTGGACACGGCCGTGGGGCTTCTGGCCGGCGCTGTGATCACGGGGATTGCAATGTTAGCTGTACAGTATATCAAGTAGTGGAAGGAGAAAAATAGAATGGATTTTAGCGTAATCATGCAGTACATATCGTATCTTTTGGTGGCCATCGGCGTGATGGCCTTTGTGGTGTCCACGGTCACCCAGGTAGTCAAGTCCTGGCCGGGCCTGGATAAGCTCCCCACGTCGGTAGTGGTGATCGTGCTGTCCCTGGTGCTGTGCCCGGTGACCTTTGTGGCGCTGATGGCGTGGATGGACCGGGAGATCACCTGGTATATGGTCTTTGCGTGTATGATCGGGGCCTTTATCGTGGCACTGGTAGCTATGGACGGATGGGAGCGGCTCAAAGAAATCTGGGACCGGACAGGCTACCAGAAAAGGCCCATGGACAAGTCCTAAGGAGGTGATCCGGTATCTCCCGGCCGGCGGGGTTAAGCCGGATGTTTATTGCGACGTCGCAACAGGGAAAAAATACGAAAACGGTAGAAACCTGTCGGAAGATATGGTAGGATAAAGATGCTGTCGAACCTCCAGCAGAAAGGAGGTGGAAGCAGATGGAAATACTCACCACTTTTCTTGTTTCGGTCGGAGCAAGTGTAGCTAGCTACTACATATGCAGATGGCTGGACCGTAACAGATAGGCAGCAACAGCCTAAACGGAGTGGTTCACCGTAACGAACAAGAAAACCCCAGAGGCGGGCACCTCTGGGGTTTTCATTTAGAAGCATATGGAACTCACCACATTCCTTAGCTACACTCATCATATTCCATTCTGATTAAAATGTCAATACCCCAGAGCTGGCACTCTGGGGCTTTCATCATGTCCGTGGACATATAGCTACATCCCTTAGCTACACCCAGAATATTTCATTCCGGTTAAAAAGTCAATTGTTTTTAAAGGGAACAGAAATAAGTAACCAGAGCGTCCTTCTTCGGAGGGGCGTTCTTTTTATGCAGAAAGTGAGGAACACATATGGTAAGAGTTGGAAGTGCAAGATCGAATGAAAATGGCGGAATCAATGGAGGAAAGCCGGGAGACCAGAAGGGAGGAAGGGAGGTATCCACGCAGGATTGGTATCTGCATAGCAAAGGGTGGGTCGTTATCCGCGCGAAAGATAGGCAGGTTCGTGAGCTGATTGCCCACAACATGGAATCCATTTGCGCCAACAATAATATCGGTTACTGCCAGGATCACAGGACAAGCCTGATTGCTATTGCTGCTGGATATGGATATGATGCCAGCAAGATTTTGTCACCCTGCGAGACGGATTGCTCCGAAGCCGTCCGGGTATGCTGCCTGTATGCCGGAGTTAAAGTGGCCAGTTTTAACACAGCCAATGAGGTGAGTACATTGCGGGCGACCGGTAAGTTTGATATCTTAAAAGATGACAAGTACTGTAAAAAGCCAGACTACTTATTGCGTGGGGATATCCTGGTAACGAGGACAAAGGGGCACACGGTAGTTGTTTTGGATGATGGGGCCAAAGCTGCTCCGCCGGAGCCGGAAAAGAAATCCGGCTGGATCCAGGAGGCCGGGATCTGGAGATATTATCACGGAGACACAGGAGAGCCGGTACGCAACGACTGGCACCGGGATCCCGATGGCCGGTGGTACTGGTTTGACGGTTCCGGAGTGATGGTCGCCAACGCCTGGAAGCAGGATAAGGCTGGCAAGTGGTATTACCTTGGCTCTGATGGTGCAATGGTCACCGGAAGGCTCATGCAGATCGGCGACGAGGTGTTTGCCTTTGGGGCCGATGGAGCCATGCTGCAGGGCGAGATCCGGTGCCAGGCAGATGCGAGGGGAGCACTGACAATCGTATAAAAATGTAGAAATGTCTGGAAGTGTGTAGTATAATAGGCGCGTTACCGCCCCTATACCGGTAAGGAGAGGGGGTGTTTCGTAATGGAATACATTTTGTCTTTTATCGTCACTGTTGTGGCAGGCGTGGTTTGCCACCTCATCTGCAAATGGTTAGACAGTGATAAGTAGCCGGTAACTAGCCTGTGGTTTAAGCCACCACTATTAAACGGAATAGAAAATCCCCGGACGCGCATCCGGGGATTTTCGTTTTGCTGTTTCGCAAGGAAACATTTTGTCTTTTTGCCTATCGGCATTATAGCATATGCCAATCTTGATTGCAAGATACATGGTTTACTTTTTTGTCTCCGGAACGCTGGCAAGGGGCTTAAGACACGGAAAGGGGCTTGACAGACAGCCTGGATCCGTGGATAATACATGTAATATCTCTGGTCATTTCCGACCATTTTTCCACCTATATAATTAAAGAAGGAACTATGTACGCAAAAGCGAAAAGGTTGACACAGTGGGGATCCTGCGACCTTGGTGAACGCGGGTACAGTCCCATTGAGATCCTGCGGTACTTCTACGGAAGCGATCTGTATATCAATACAGCGGAGGCCATTTCCGGGATCCCGGCCTCCTGGCCGGGGGAGGATCTCGTCATAGGCAGCAGCGGAAACAAGGTCCGCCAGATACAGGAGCAGCTGGATGCGGTCGCCACCGTCTATTCGGCGGTTCCCAGGATCGCCGCAGATGGGATCTACGGCCCGGCCACAGCCAGGGCGGTGGAGGCGTTCCAGTCGGTCTTCGGCCTTCCGGTGACGGGAACGGTGGATTTTTCCACCTGGTATAAGATCTCCCATATTTATGTGGGAGTCACAAGGATCGCGGAACTGAAGTGAAGTCGAAAATTGTCGTCATGATTCTATTTTCGTCTTACAGCGTCCATACTACAATAAAGGAACAGAACTAAGATGCTGCAAATCTACAAAAGAAATGGAGACAGGCGTAATGACAAACAGAGAAAATGCTGCCCATAAACTGCTGCGTATTCTTGGCGCCAATGGAGGCTACCTGGGCTTTTATTATACGGCCACTGCCATTGAGATCGTCATGGACAGCGGAAAGACCATTTATCAGTGCAAGTGGCTGTATAATGAAGTGGCCGAACGTTATCATACAACGCCCTTCTGTGTGGAAAGGAACATAAGGACTATGGTAGATATGATATGGAATTATGGAAACCGGCAGTTCTTAAAGGAGCTGGTTCCGTATCCATTCAATGCCAAGCCGAAGAACGCCCAGTTCATTGACGGTCTGGTGGCCTATATGGCGGAGCATGAAGAAGAATAAGGCCGTTTCCAGTGGAAGGCCGGAGTCCCGTACAGGGGACTCCGGTCTTTTCCTTCCCTGCTGAATCTCCGCGGAAACACTTGCCAAATCCGTTCCCCATGGGTTATAATAAATGAATCTGCCATATAGAACAGAAGGAGAAAGCAATGAAAAAGATTCTTGACCGGATCACAGAGGAAATGAAAAGGGCTTTCACCGCCGCAGGCTACGACGCCACCTACGGTAAGGTGACTTTATCCAACCGCCCGGACCTCTGCGAATATCAGTGTAATGGCGCCATGGCTGCGGCCAAAGCCTATAAAAAGAAACCCATCGACATCGCAAACGGTGTGGTAGAGCATTTAAAGGACAGCGAGATCTTCGAGGAGGTTTCCGCTGTTATGCCGGGCTTCATTAACCTGAAGATCGGAAGCGGCTTTCTGGCCGATTATATGAATGGGATGCGGACTGGAGAGAAGCTGGGAATGGAGCCGGCGGAGCATCCGGAGACTGTGATCGTGGACTACGGCGGAGCCAATGTGGCAAAGCCCCTGCACGTGGGCCATCTCCGTGCCGCTGTCATCGGTGAAGCCATTAAGCGCATGGGCCGTTTTGTGGGCCATAAGGTGATCGGCGATGTTCATCTGGGAGACTGGGGGCTCCAGATGGGTCTGATCATTGAGGAATTAAAGGAGCGTCAGCCGGAGCTCTGCTATTTTGACGAAGGCTATACAGGAGAGTATCCTGAGGAGCCGCCCTTTACGATTTCTGAGTTAGAGGAGATCTATCCGGCAGCCAGTGCAAAATCCAAGGTGGATGAGGCGTTTAAGGAGAGGGCCCAGGAGGCCACCTTTAAGCTCCAGAGCGGGTATGCGCCCTACCGTGCCATCTGGAACCATATCATGAGCGTATCCTTAAAGGATCTAAAGAAAAATTACTCCAATCTGAACGTGGAGTTTGACTTATGGAAGGGTGAAAGCGATGCCCAGCCCTATATCCCCGCGATGATCGATGATCTTGTGGAAAAGGGCCTGGCCTATGAGAGCCAGGGAGCCCTGGTGGTGGATATTGCAGAGGAGACAGATACCAAGGAGCTGCCGCCCTGCATCATCAGGAAATCCGACGGGGCTGCTCTTTATGCCACCTCCGACCTGGCCACCATTGTGGAGAGGGAGCAGGATTTCCATCCGGACCACTATATTTATGTGGTGGACAAGCGTCAGGACCTTCATTTCACCCAGGTGTTCCGGGTGGCAAAGAAGGCCGGGATCGTGGCACCGGAGCGGAAAATGGATTTCGTAGGCTTCGGGACCATGAACGGCAAAGACGGAAAGCCCTTTAAGACCAGGGAAGGCGGAGTCATGCGGCTGGAAAACCTGATCGCTGATATCAGCGAAGCCGCCTACAACCGGATCATGGAAAACCGGACCATCTCTCCGGAGGAAGCCCGGGAGACCGCAAAGATCGTGGGACTGGCCGCATTAAAATACGGCGACCTTTCCAACCAGGCCACCAAGGATTATGTGTTCGATATCGAGCGGTTCACGTCCTTTGAGGGAAATACGGGGCCGTATATCCTCTATACCATTGCCCGTATCAATTCGATCCTGAAAAAATATGAGGCTGTCTGCGGGACTCCGAAAGATCCGGTGATCCTGCCGCCGGAGGCAGAGCCGGAGAAGACTCTGATGCTGGCCTTATCCAGATTCAGCGAGGTAATGGAGGCAGGCTTTGAAGAACTGGCTCCCCATAAGATCTGTGCGTATATTTATGAGCTTTCCAACGCTTTAAACCACTTCTACCATGAAACGAAGATCATTGCAGAAGAGGATAAAGAGAAGCAGGCGGGATATATCGGCCTGGTAACGCTCACCAGGAGCGTGCTCACCACCTGCATCGATCTTCTGGGCTTTGAAGCACCGGAGCGGATGTAGGATCCTGCAGGACCAGAGGACTGGAAACAGGACAGGGGGGCATCATGGAGGTAACCGGACTTTCCGCAGATACCTTCTGGAAAGGTGAAACGGAGATCAGAGGAGAAGTGACCGACGGTACGGAACGGTACAGAGTCCGTATTCTGCGCAAGGGTAGTCAGATTTTTGACTACTCTTGTTCTCGTGTGGATAAAAATGGGAAGCGGACCGGGTATTGCTCGCTGGGCTGCCATGGAGAAGGAGGAAGCACAGTCCTCTGCCCCCATGGAGAGGCTGTATATGGAGCGTATATAAGAAAGGAAGGGACGGAGGGCCTGAAACCGGTATCCACGTCCCAGAAGGTCCGCTTCATGGTACGGGAGTATACCAACCGGGAGGTGGGCCGGATCATGGGAGACGGAGAAGAGGGGCGGATGAAGCTGATCCCCCTGGTCTCTTTTTCCAGGGACCAGATCCGGGTCCGCTTCCAGATCTTCCGGGAAAAGGTCTTTCCGGTAAAGGATCTGGTGACCTTTTCCCAGGCTGTGGAGTTTGAACGGTTCCTGGAGTACGGGAAAGGAAGATCCTTTCACCACAGTCTGACAGCCTTTGAGGAGGAGTGCCGCCCCCTGGTGCTTCTGGTCCTGGAGCTGGTGGGCGCATACAGGGAGTCCTATGCCCAGTTTAAGCGGGGAGCTCTGGAGACAGAGCCGGTCCTTAAGGAACTGGTCCTGGGAAAGTCTGCCCGGGAGCGTTTTTTTGGGATCCTGGAAGGCAGGAGCCTGGAATGTGAGGATCCCCGCCGCCAGAAGCGGAACCTGACGGTAAAAAAGGAAAATCCGAAGATCTGCTTCCGGGTGGAGAAAACTGGAAAGGACGGGGTAAAGCTCACAGTTCCGGAAGAGATCATGGCGTTTTCTGGCGAAAAGCATCTGCTTGTGGCGGACTGGGGATCGGTCTGCATCTGCGACCAGGAATACACGGACGCATTGACGGTCCTGATGGAATATACGGTCATGGGCCAGGACGCGGAGAGGGAGATCTTCATCAATGACCGGGATATGCCTCTGTTTTATGAACGCGTCTTAAAGAAGCTGGATATGCTGAAGCTTCTGGAGGTCCGGGACCTGGATCTGGAAAGCTTCCGGCCAAAGGAGCTTAAGTGCTCCTTTTATTTCGACAGTCCGGGCCCCCGGGAAGTGACTCTGAGACCGGAGCTGTCCTACGGGGATTTTTCCTTTCACCCTCTGGAGGACGAAAATGTGCCCAGAGAGATCTGCCGGGATGTTCCGGGAGAATTCCGGGTGAGCCAGACCATTACCCGGTATTTTAAATATACGGAGGATGGAACCAGGAATCTGGTGATCCGGAATGACGATGAAGCAGTCTACCGCCTTATTTCCGGGGGAATGGGCCAGTTCATGGAGCTGGGAGAGATCTTCCTTTCGGAGTCCTTTAAGAAATTCCGGGTCCTGCCGCCGGCAGACGTATCCGTAAGAGTAAAGGCAGAGGACCGGTGGCTGGATCTGGAGGTGGAGACCGATGGGATCTCCAGGGAGGAATTAAGTGCCATCCTGGCAGAGTATGACGCCGGGAAGAAGTTTTACCGGATGAAAAACGGAGATTTCCTGGCTCTGGGAGATGACGGCCTTCTGACGGTATCCAGGCTGGCCAGAAGCCTGGGAGTGGAAAAGGAGCTGGCAGGACCGGCGCCGATCCGCCTTCCCATGTACCGCGCCATGTTCCTGGACGGAATGCTCAAGGAGGACCGGAGCGTGAGCTTTTACCGGGACCAGCTTTTTAAGGCAGTGGTCCGGGGCATGAAGGACGTGGAGGACAGTGAATTTGAGATACCGGAGCCGTTTGCCGCTGTACTGAGGGGCTACCAGAAAACGGGGTACCGGTGGCTGAAGAGCCTGGACGCTTATGGCTTCGGCGGGATCCTGGCCGATGAAATGGGGCTGGGAAAGACGATCCAGATCATCGCCCTGCTCCTGGATGAAAAAAGACAGGGCGGCGGAAGGACCCTGATCGTATGTCCTGCCTCCCTGGTCTATAACTGGGAAAACGAGATCGTCCGGTTTGCGCCGGAGCTTTCTGTGGCCGCCGCAGCCGGAAGCCAGGGAGAGAGGGAGCAGCTTTTTGAACGGCTTTCGGCGGAAAAGGATGGGGGAACGGACGTTGTCATTACCTCCTACGATCTGCTGAAGCGGGACCTGGCCTTTTACCGGTCCATGGATTTCCGCTACCAGATCATCGACGAGGCCCAATACATCAAAAATGCGGCGACCCAGGCGTCCAGGGCTGTAAAATCCGTCAGTGCCAGGACCAGGTTTGCCCTGACGGGAACTCCCATGGAAAACCATCTGGGAGAGCTGTGGAGCATCTTTGATTTTCTCATGCCCGGCTTTCTGTTCACATATCAGAAGTTTAAAAAGACCTTTGAGACCCCCATTGTGCGGGACGGGAGCCGTGAGGCCCTGGAACGGCTTCACCGGATGATCGGCCCGTTCCTGCTCAGAAGGTTGAAAAGGGATGTGCTGAAGGAGCTTCCATCCAAAATGGAAACAGTGCTCTATTCCCGGATGGAGGGAGAGCAGAAGCGGATCTATACGGCCAGTGCAGCCGCATTAAAGGAGCGGCTGCTGGCCGGGGAACTGGAGACAGGGGAGGACAGGATGCAGATCCTGGCGGAGCTTCTGCGCCTCAGACAGATCTGCTGCGATCCGTCCCTGTGCTTTCCGCGGTATAAGGGCGGATCGGCCAAGCTGGAAACGTGCATGGAGCTTCTGGAAAACGGGACCAGGGCTGGTCATAAGATCCTTTTATTTTCCCAGTTCACGTCCATGCTGGATGTGATCGCCGGGAGGCTTTCAAAGGAAAAGATCCGCTTCTACATGCTGACCGGGGCCACGCCAAAGGGCCGGCGGATGCAGATGGTATCGGACTTCCACAAGGATGATGTGATGGTGTTCCTGATCTCCTTAAAAGCCGGAGGAACGGGCCTTAACCTGACGGCGGCGGATGTGGTGATCCACTATGATCCATGGTGGAACGCGGCGGCCGAGGACCAGGCCACGGACCGGGCCCACCGCATGGGACAGGAAAACCAGGTGACCGTATTCCGGCTGGTCACCAGCCACACAGTGGAGGAAAATATCCTGAAGCTGCAGGAAAGAAAAAGGGATCTGGCGGACTCGGTGGTCACTGAAGGGACCGGAAGCTTCGCCGGACTCACCAGAGAGGACCTGCTGGCCATGCTTGACACATGATCGCGTGAAAATCGTCAGAAAATATTAAGATTCTGACGGCGGGAGCATGGTATACTTGAGAGTACGAAAATCTACAATGCAGGGAGACAGACAATGTTTAAGAGAACACGGATCTTGAGCCTGGGACTGGCCATGGCCCTTTGTATGGCCCAGACGGCCCAGGCAGAAATACTGATCACACCACTGGACGTCAGCAATCCGGCAGGCCAGGGAGTCCAGATCGTGCCGGAGAGCCAGAGTGGGGCGGGAACCCAGGCCCAGAACCAGCCAGGCCCCCAGGCGGGGAACCAGAGCATCCAGTCCGGCTCCACAGGTCCCCAGGCGGGAGATCTGAGCACCCAGTCCGGCCCTACGGGCTCCCAGACAGGGACTGTGACCGCTCCGGCCTCCGGGATCCTGGAATACAGAACAAACGCACCGGTAAACGGAACGGCCGGAGCCGTCCAGGACATGGAGCTTTCCATGCCGGCAGTGTCGGCGGAGGCGGCCATTCTTTTTGATGCCACCCATAATACAGTGCTGTTTGAAAAAAATGCAGATGAAAAGCTGTACCCGGCCAGCATCACAAAGCTGATGACGGCTCTTCTGGTGCTGGAAAAGGCAGATCTGAACGATACGGTGGTATTTTCTAAAACCGCAGTGACGAACCTGGAATCCGGGGCAGTGACCTTAAATCTCCAGGAGGGGGACCGGGTATCAGTCCGGGACTGTTTATACGGTCTTCTGCTGAAATCGGCCAATGAGGTAGCCAACGGGCTGGCAGAGCATGTGGGAGGAAGTATCCAGGGATTTGCAGACCTGATGAACCAGAGGGCAGCAGAGCTGGGGTGTACGGGGACCCATTTCACCAATCCCAGCGGCCTCAATGACCCGGACCACTATACTACGGCCAGGGACATGGCGAAGATCGCCGGGGCCGCCTTTAAAAATGAGACGCTCCAAAAGATCAGCTCCTCCTTAAGCTATGAGTTCCCGGCTACAAAGGCGGCAGCCGCCCGTACCATCACGCCGGGCCACAAAATGCTCTATCCCAGTGATTCCAGATATTACGAAGGGATGGTGGGCGGAAAGACCGGGTATACTTCCCTCGCGGGGAATACCCTGGTAACGTGTACAGAAAAGGATGGGGTCCGGCTGATCGCTGTGGTATTAAAGGCCAGAAGCACCCATTACGGGGATACGAAGGCCATGCTGGATTATGGCTATAAAAAGCTCCAGGCATTCGGCAGCGGCCCGTACCATCAGTGGGTGCAGAACGGAGACGGCTGGTATTTCCGCACGGCTGACGGACAGCTCCTTAAGGGGTGCCGGGCGGTCATCGACGGAGCGGAATATGGCTTTGACGATGCTGGAAAAATGCAGAAGGGCTGGCAGAAGTACGGAGAGGACTGGTACTATTTCCGTTCAGACGGCTCTATGGTAAAGAATGACTGGAGACAGGACGGGGATAAGTGGTTCTATCTGGGGAGCGGAGGAGCCATGGTCCGGAACGCCTGGATCGATCAGACGTATTATGTCGGGGCAGACGGCGTCTGGGTCCGGCAGTAGGTTAAATTTTGGAAAGGAACAGAAAAATATGAAAAATCCGATCAGAGTTACAGAGGCAGAATATGAGAACAGAAAAACAGGGGAAAAAGCCACCGGCTGTACCGTTCTGATCCACGGTGAGATCAAGGCAGTGCTGGACCAGCTGATGAAGGAAAATCCGGAGATCAAATCCTATGGACAGGCCCTGGCAGGAATCGTTGATCTGGGCGTCAGCGTACTGGAGAGCCAGGCCCAGGCAGTCCAGGCCCGGGCGGCAGAGGCCCAGGAGAACGCCTCTGACCATAAGGAATAAGAGACATGGGGATCATTCCCGGCCTTCTGGCTGGCGGAGCGGCCGCGGCTCTGTTCCTGGGACGTTCGGAGTATGAAAAGGACTGCCTGGTGACGGACACCTATGAGATCTGCTCTCCGAAGCTTACGGAAGGCGGCCGGACCCTTGTTTTTTTAACAGACCTTCATGATAAAGAGTTTGGTCCCGGCAACCGGCGGCTGCTGGAGACCATAAGAGCCGCAGGGCCGGACGCTGTCCTCATCGGCGGCGACATGATGGTGGCAAAGGGGAAGGGCGAACTGGAAACGTCTCTGAGGCTTATAAAGGCCCTGGCCGGGGAATTTCCTGTATACTGCGGCAACGGCAACCACGAGCTCCGTATGAAAAACAAGACGGAGATCTACGGAAACAAGTACTGGGAATACAGGGAGGCCCTGGAAAAAATGGGGGTCGTCCATGTTTCAGACGGCCATGTATGCCTGGACAGGGATCTGGTCCTTTACGGGGTGGACCTGCCGGAACGGTATTACCGGCCGGGAACGCCGTCCATGGAGCCGGGATTTATGGAAAAGGCCTTGGGAAAGTCAGATGAAAAACGGTTTTCCATTCTCCTGGCCCATTCTCCTGTGTTTTTTGAGGAATATGCGGCCTGGGGGGCGGATCTGACCCTTTCGGGCCATTTTCACGGCGGAACCATCCGTCTGCCCGTTCTGGGAGGGGTCATGACGCCCCAGTATCAGTTTTTTTACCCCCGCTGTGCCGGTGAATTTACGGATGAGAAAGGGCGCAGGATGCTGGTGGGCCGGGGACTGGGGACCCATTCCATCAATATCAGGTTCTGTGACAAACCACAAGTTCTAGTGGTGAAATTAAAACCGTAAACAATATTTTGTTGCATAATCTTTTGGCAAACCTATTTACAGCAGATGAAAAGTCTGATATACTGTGTTAGCAATGCCCAGGAAGAGAGTTCCGGAACGCGGGACTCTCTTTTTATAGCCGGCGGCTGCCGGAGGGCTTCCGGAGGCGGATCCCGACAACAGCCCCGGGCGGAGGAGAGGACATGGAACTGTCGTACAAGCTGGAGAAATTTGAGGGTCCCCTGGACCTGCTGCTCCACCTGATCGAGAAAAATAAGATCAATATTTACGATATCCCCATTGCAGAGATCACGGACCAGTACCTGGAATACGTAAGCTGCATGGAAGAGGAATCCCTGGATGTGGTCAGCGAATTCCTGGTGATGGCAGCGACACTTTTGGATATCAAGGCCAGGATGCTGCTGCCCCGGGAGGTCAGTGAGGAAGGGGAGGAAGAGGATCCCCGGGCCGAACTGGTGGAACGGCTCCTGGAGTATAAGACGTATAAATACATGTCCCTGGAGCTGAAGGACATGGAAGTGGATGCAGACAAGGTCTTTTATAAGGCCCCGACGATCCCCAGAGAGGTGGAAAAGTATGAGGAGCCGGTGGATCTGGACCAGCTTCTGGACGGCCTGACCCTGTCGAAGCTCCAGAAGATCTTTGAATCCGTGATGAAGCGCCGGGAAGACAAGATCGATCCGGTGCGCAGTACCTTCGGGACCATAAAAAAGGAACCGGTGAGCCTGGAGGAAAAGATCGAGGCTGTGCTGGAATACGCTGAGAGGCACCGGAGGTTCAGCTTCCGGGGCATGCTAAGCCGCCAGAGGGACAAGACGGAGATCGTGGTCACGTTCCTGGCCCTTCTGGAGCTGATGAAAATGGGCCGGATCCATCTGACCCAGGAGCATTTGTTTGACGATATGATGATCGAGGCCCTGGAGCCGGAGGAGACCAGGGACCAGACTGGGACCCGGGCGGAGGAAATCGGATGAGAGTAGAGGATTTAAGGGAGCAGGAGGCCGTTGTGGAGGCCGTGCTCTTTACCATGGGCCGGTCAGTGGAGATCCGGCAGCTGGCTGCGGCCCTGGAAACGGGAGAACCGGAGGCAGAGGCTGCCGCAGAAAGGCTGAAGGCCCGTTATGAGGAGAGTGTCTGCGGAATGCAGGTGCTGCGGCTGGAAAACAGCTATCAGATGTGTACCAGGACCGGATATTATGAAAACCTGATCCGGGTGGCTGCGGCGCCGAAAAAGCAGGTGCTGTCGGACGTAGTCCTGGAGACCCTGGCCATTATTGCTTATAAGCAGCCGGTGACCAAGGCGGATATTGAGAAAATAAGAGGCGTCAAATCGGATCATGCGGTGAACCGCCTCATTGAATATAATCTGGTTTATGAGGCAGGAAGGCTGGACGCGCCGGGAAAACCGGCACTGTTTGCGACCACAGAGGAATTCCTGCGGAGATTTGGAGTGAGCTCCACGGAGAATCTGCCGGAGATGGATCTGGAACAGAAAGAAGAGATCCGGTCAGAGGTAGAGGAGGAGCTGAATCTGAAGGCAGGCCCAGGCGGGCTGCTGGATGGAACGACAGAAAACGAGGAGGAACAGGACCATGAGATGCAGTGATATCAAAGTCATAAAAAAAGACGGCACCCGGGAGGATTTTAATGTACAGAAGGTGGTGGTGGCCGTCAATAAGTCCGCCAACCGGGCTATGATCACATTTTCCCGGGCGGAGATCAATTTTATCTGCCAGTTCGTAGAGGAGAAGGCAGAGCAGATGGAGGTGGGCGAGATCCCCATTGCCCAGATGCACAACATTGTGGAGGGAGCCCTGGAGCGGGTCAATCCCCTGGTGGCCAAGAGCTACCGGGATTACAGGAACTATAAGCAGGATTTCGTGCAGATGCTGGACGAGGTGTACAAAAAGAGCCAGTCCATCATGTACATCGGAGACAAGGAAAACAGCAATACGGACAGTGCCCTGGTATCCACCAAGAGGAGCCTGATCTTCAACGAGCTGAATAAGTCCCTGTACCAGAAATTTTTCATGACCGTGGAGGAGCTCCAGGCCTGCCGGGACGGATATCTGTATATCCATGATATGTCCGCCCGCCGCGATACCATGAACTGCTGTCTTTTTGATGTGCAGACTGTGCTCACCGGCGGCTTTGAAATGGGGAACCTGTGGTATAACGAGCCCAAGACCCTGGACGTGGCCTTTGACGTGATCGGAGATATCGTTTTAAGCGCTGCCAGCCAGCAGTACGGCGGCTTTACAGTCCCCAGTGTGGAAAATATCCTGGCCCCTTATGCGGAAAAGTCCTATGAAAAATATATTAAAAAATATACGGACCTGGGCATTTCTGAGGAGAAAGCAAAGGAAGTGGCCTGGAACGACGTCCAGAGGGACATGGAGCAGGGCTTCCAGGGCTGGGAGTACAAGTTTAATTCCGTTTCCTCCAGCCGCGGGGATTACCCCTTTATCACTATGACCGCAGGGACCGGGACCAGCCGGTTCGCCAAAATGGCCACTATTACCATGCTGAACGTCAGAAGAAAGGGACAGGGAAAGAAAGACCATAAAAAGCCGGTCCTTTTCCCGAAGCTGGTATTCCTTTATGATGAAAACCTCCACGGCCCCGGAAAGGAGCTGGAGGATGTGTTTGAGGCGGGGATCGAGTGCTCCTCCCGGACCATGTATCCAGACTGGCTGTCCCTGACAGGAGAGGGCTATATTGCCAGCATGTATAAGAAATATGGAAAGATCATCAGCCCCATGGGCTGCCGCGCCTTCCTGTCCCCCTGGTACGAAAGAGGTGGAATGGAGCCGGCGGACGAACAGGATTCTCCTGTATTCGTGGGCCGCTTCAACATCGGCGTCGTAAGCCTGCACCTGCCCATGATCCTGGCAAAGGCCCGCCAGGAGAGCCGCGATTTCTACCAGGTCCTGGACTACTATCTGGAGCTGATCCGGAAGATCCATATCCGCACCTACGCATATCTGGGCGAGATGCGGGCCTCCACCAATCCGCTGGCTTACTGCGAGGGCGGCTTTTACGGCGGCCACCTGGGCCTCCACGATAAGATCAAGCCTCTCCTTAAAACAGCCACCGCATCCTTCGGGATCACAGCCTTTAATGAGCTCCAGCAGCTTTACAACGGCAAGTCCCTGGTGGAGGACGGCCAGTTTGCCCTGGAGGTGCTCCAGCACATCAACGACAAGGTCAACGAATTCAAGGAGGCCGACGGAAACCTGTACGCCATCTATGCCACACCGGCGGAGAACCTGTGCGGCCTCCAGGTAAAGCAGTTCAGGGAAAAATACGGGATCGTGGAGAACGTGTCCGACCGGGAGTACGTAAGCAACGGCTTCCACTGCCATGTGACCGAGGATATCACCCCCATTGAGAAGCAGAATCTGGAATACCGGTTCTGGGAGCTCTCCAACGGAGGAAAGATCCAGTATGTGAAGTATCCCATCGACTATAACAAAGAAGCCATCAAATCCCTGGTGCGCCGGGCTATGAAGATGGGCTTCTACGAGGGCGTGAACCTGTCCCTTTCCTACTGCGACGACTGCGGCCACGAAGAGCTGAACATGGACGTATGCCCGGTCTGCGGCAGCAAAAACCTGACAAAGATCGACCGGATGAACGGCTACCTAAGCTACTCCCGTGTCAAAGGCGACACCCGCCTAAACGACGCCAAAATGGCCGAGATCGCCGAAAGGAAAAGTATGTAATCCAGCAAAGCCGTGCGGCAGAGCCTTCCAGGACCCGCCGTGCGAGCTTGCTCGCAAAGGAGGGGCCGGGAAGGCTCTGCCATAGGGCGCAGCCCTCACATGAATCATTGGGCGTCCATAAAGGCCACTTTTGGAATTCCCATTCCCCTCGCCCAATGATGAATGTCACGGCTTTGCACCCCGCGGAAGGAGTTACCCGCCGTGCGATCCTGTTTACCAAGGCGTGTCCGGGAAGCCTCTGCCATAAGGCGCAGCCCCCACACTCCGGACGGAAAGAAAGGAAAATACCCATGCGATACCATAATATTACCAAAGACGACATGTTAAACGGCGACGGCCTGCGCACCGTCCTGTGGGTGGCAGGCTGTAGCCATGGCTGCAAGAACTGCCACAATCCCATCACCTGGGATATCTGCGGCGGGATCCCCTTCGACGATGCGGCCAGAGAGGAGCTGTTTGCCGAGCTCAGTCAGCCCTACATCTCCGGCGTTACCATGAGCGGCGGCGATCCCCTCCACATGGCCAACCGGGACGAGATCGGAGCCCTCATAAAGGAGATCCATGAAACCTTCCCGGACAAGACCATCTGGATCTATACCGGCTATCTTTGGGAGGAGGTAAAAGACCTTCCATTTATGCCCCTGGCAGACGTACTGGTGGACGGTCCTTTTATAGAAGAACAAAAAGACACCGCCCTTCACTGGAAGGGCAGTGCCAATCAGAGAGTCATTGATGTGAAGCGGTCCCTGGCCGAAGGCCGTGTGGTCCTCCACGCCTGATCCCGCCGGAGCGGAGCGTCCGGCGCTCCATCCCGCAGAGGGAGACCTTGCCGCAGGCAGGCTCCTTCCTTATCTTCCAGAATCCCGCGAAAGTCTCACCGCCTTCCCCGAAACCAAGGATTCCTTTACCGCATCCAATAGTTCCAGAACAGAGATCACGTCCGTCCCCGGGATGAGCGCGGTCTCTTTTTTACTGCGGACACAGTCCACAAAATACTCCGTTTCCTCCCGGTACGGATCGTATCTGGGAATTTCCAGCTCCTCTCCAGGCTTATCCGCCTTATAAAGCGTCATGGCCCCATCCCGGCTCTCATAGACCACAGAGGCCCTTTCGCCATTTACCCGGAAGGACGCGGAAAACGGGAAATTCCCGATCATATCCATAAAGCCCTCGGCCACTGCCGGAACACCCGAGGAAAAGCGCAGGCAGGTGGAAACGTTGTTAAAGCATCCGTTCTCCTCCCTATCCCCAATGGCGTAAACCGTTTCCGCCGGACCGAAAACACTGTATAAAAAATCAAGCTCATGGATATGGAGATCATAAAGCCCTCCGCCGGATTTTTCCGGATCCTGGTGCCAGACAGTCCAGTCCGGGTGAGAGGAGAGACGGCTCATGTAGACATTTTTTATCCTCCCCAGCTGTCCGCTCCGGATCAGCCGGGCCAGGGCCCTGTACTCCGGCCAGAAACGGACCACCTGCATGACCATAAAGGGAACGTCTGCGTCCGCTGCCTCCGCCACCAGCCTCCGGGCCGTCTCTGCATCCAGGGCCAGGGGCTTTTCACACATCACAGGGACCCGGCGGGCCAGAGCCCGCCGGACCATCTCCTCATGGGTATAGGTGGGGGTGCAGATGAGGACCCCGTCCAGGGCCTCGTTCCGGTACATCTGCTCCTGGTCCGTATAGTAGGGGACCTGGAACCTCTCCGCTGTCTTCCTTCCCTTTTCCGTATCCCGGCCGCAGATGCAGGCCAGGGATACGGTGTCAGAAGCCTTCAGGGCTTTTCCATAGGTGACACAGATGGAGCCGGGACCGATGATCCCGATCCGGAACCTAGTGGAGATTTTTTCTGGGATCATATTCAAAGCCATTGTCCAACGGGAACAGGGGACGCGGTACGGTCTCGTAGCGGAGGGTCTTTAAATCCTCGTTGGTGCTTCCCTTCGTCAGCACCAGGATCGCTCTCTTGGCAAAGGCCTCATGCTCTTCACCCAGATATCCGAGCTTGCAGACCACAATGGGAGCTTTGGAAAGATCCAGGCCCATATCCAGGAAGACCCTGGGGCCGGCATAGCCGATGTGCTGTTCGGCCAGGATGATGTCGATATTGTGGGTACGGAACACGGCCACGTCGCCGTTGGACCGGCCAAAACCGTCCCAATCCTTTACGTAGTTCATGACGGTTCCGGTTGCAGTCACCGGGCTGGAGGTCTTTGTATCAAATTTTGCGCCGAAGGTCAGGGTGATCTCCTGACCCACCTTGCCTTCGCAGGCCTTTGTGGCCTCGGGATCATAAAAGCCGCCGTAAGCCACCGGGTGCGGGAGAGAGAGGACTCTTTCATCAGCGATGAGCATTTTTACAAACTCTGTCACATCCGAAGAGGAGCCGGCTGTGGGGTTGTCTCCGGAGTCGGAAAGGAATACGGGATACTGTCCCCTTCCAATGGACTCGAAGGCTGCGTCGATGGCTTCTTTTTCATGGAGAGCCTCGGTCTGGAAGCAGAATTCATCCTTTTTGGACCAGATAAAGTCTGCCAGCCGCAGGGCCTCTGCATCTGCCAGCTCCTGGTTTTCCGCAACCACATAAACGGCTACGGAGCTGTCCGGGTTGTCGGCCCAGGGGAAGCCCATCAGATAGGAGGCGGCCATGATGCCCTCCTTTTTCTCGGTCTCACGGAGTTCATTGATCAGCGTGATCATGGGCTCCACAGTGGTGGAGGACTGCTCTCCTGCAATGAGGATGGGGACCCGTACCCAGGCAGATTTTGCCTGAACGCCGTCGTTTAAGGCATGGATGGTCATTTTTGCTGCATGGATGCCGGTCTCAGTGCAGTCTGTATGGGGCGCGCACTTATAGCCCACGAAGCCGTTGCAGTTTTTGTGCATCCGTTCGGTCATGGTAGTGTGCATGTCCAGGGATGCGAAGATCGGGATATCCGGGAACAGCTTTCTCAGATCCTCTAATAAATAGCCCTCAGCGTCTCCGATCTTTTTGATCCGCATGGAGCCGTGGAGGGAAAGGGTGATGGCATCCAACGGTTTTTTCTCGTTTTCCTTTCTGGCCACCTCAAGAATTTCATTTTTTATGCCCTGGTAGAAGTCGTAGTCCACCTCTCCGTTGGGGACAGCACGGCAGGAAACAGCCGGGACCACTTCATAGCCTGCGTCCATTAAGGTCTTTACAACGCCGGTCAGGGAATCGTTATCGCGGAAGTTCTCAAAAAATTCCTGTCCGCGGAGTACACGGAATTCGTTCTCTCCCGCAACGATGGGGTTGAAGGAGTTGGATTCATGATGCATGGCTGCAACTAAGACTCGTTTCATTCTGATACCTCTCCTGTATAAATTTTTTGATAATAAGGGGCTGAAGGTTTTATATTCAAACCACCGCGTTTATTTTACCACTGTACTGCGTCTTTGTAAATAAAACCGGCCTGAGATTCTAAAAAAAAGAAAAGGCAGAATAGACAAAAATGATAAAAAATTTTTGGTAAAAACATTTAAAAATAAGGAATGGAACGGATTAATTTTAAAAATACTTGTATAAAATAACAAAATACGTTATAATAAAATCTGTAATTCCGACGGGTGTAATGGCACGCCCGGCAGTATTAGGATTATACAATGAGAAGGGAGAGCTCAGAAAAGATGAGAAAGAAAATCGTATCCATCGCTCTTGCGGGCGCTATGGTGCTCAGCCTTGCCGCATGTGGAGGCGGCGATAAGGCAGCAGAGTCTACCACAGCCAAGGCCGCAGGAGAAACAACGACTGCAGATGCAGCCGCAGTAAAAGAATCCAAGGCAGCCAAACAGGAAGCGTCCACAGCCAAGTCTCCGGACAATGACATTGTGATCGCACTCCAGGCGGACGCGACCCACCTGGATCCGCACGTTTCCAGTAATGGTGTTTCCAACCAGGTCACCAACGAAATGTACGAGACACTGCTTACCTTCGACGAGGATACCAACGTGGTTCCGCTGCTTGCAAAAGAGTGGTCCGTATCCGAGGATGGTAAGTCCTATACCTTCGTATTAAACGAGGGCATCAAGTTCCACGACGGCGAGCCGTTCAACGCAGAATCCGTAAGAGCCGTATATGACCGTGGTCTGAAGGATTCCAGCTTAACGCTCCAGAGAACCATCAATGCCTGGGAGGATGTTGTGGTTGACAGCGAATACCAGGTGACTATCAAATTAAAAGAACCCAACAACACATTCATCAACAAGATCACCCAGTTCCGTATCGTATCTCCCAAGGCTATGGCTATGGAAAACGCCAGCGATTATCTTGCAAAGAACTCTGCTGGTACAGGCCCGTTCGTACTTTCTGAGAGAGTAGACGGCGGCTATACCAAGATGGTGCGCAACGAGAACTACTGGCAGGAAGGCCCGTCCGTAGACAGCCTGACCTTCCAGGTGGTTCCGGAGGATGCAGCCCGTATCGCTATGCTGCAGACTGGCGAGGCTGATGTGATCTACCCGGTACCCACCACAGACGTTGGCCAGATCGAAGGTGATCCGTCCATCATCATCGACGTGGCACCGGCAACTACATACAGATACGTAACTCTGAACACCGAGTGGGCTCTTCCGGACGGAAGAAAGCCGTTCGCTGACAAGAGAGTCCGTCAGGCGTTCAACTACGCATTTGACAGTGAGGCATACGCAAAGGTCGTATTCAACGGCTATGCGAAAGAACCCACCTCCATCTTCTCCGATTCCATCCGCTTCTTTGCTGAGCAGACTCCGTACAAGCCGGATCTGGAAAAGGCAAAGGCTCTTATGAAAGAGGCTGGATTTGAAGACGGCTTCGACGTAGAGCTGATCGTTGACAACACCACCATCGAGCAGAAGGGCGCTGTATTTGTACAGCAGCAGCTGTCCCAGATCAATGTCAACGTAAAGGTACTTCCCAACGAGTCCACTGCCAACGCAGAAAAGACAAGCGCGCCGCTTGAGGATACGACCGTTCAGATGTGGTATGTAAACTGGGCTTCCGGTTCTTACGAGGCTGACGGCTCCATGAGAAGCATCCTTCACGGCGAGAAGTTCCCGCCGGAAGGCTACAACACTGCATTCTGGAATAACGAAGAATTCAACAAGCTCCTTGATGACGCGTTAAAGATGACCGACGATACCCAGATCGCAGAGGCTTATGCCAAGGCTCAGGCAATCGCATGGGAAGAGTGCCCGTGGATCTTCTTAGGCAACGATAACACCATCAACGCTTATAAGACCTACGTGACCGGCATCCAGTACAAACCGGGCGGAACAATGGTATTCAGAACAGTTGGTCTGGATCACGAATAATATTTAATCGGAAACGGAGCAGCTAAAACTGCTCCGTTTTCATCAGGAGGTATTCAATGGGGCGCTATATAGCTAGACGTTTATTGGAAACGATTCCCTTAATGTTAATTATTTCCATTTTTGTGTTTATGTTTATCCATCTGATCCCCGGCGATCCGGCCAGGACTCTGGCAGGCGTCGAGGCGACACCGGAAGAGATCGAAGCCATCCGTGAAGAATTCGGGCTGAACGATCCGCTTTTAAAGCAGTATGCAGACTATATGATCGGCTTATTCAAAGGCGATATGGGCCGTTCCTTAAAGTCCAATATCCCGGTAACTGAGCTGATCTGGTCCAGATTCCAGTTCACCATCCAGTTAGTATGTGCAGGCCTTGTATGGGCTCCGTTTTTAGGTATCTTTATCGGCGTGATGTGTGCCATCAAACGAGGGACCTGGGCGGACCTGGGCGGTATGTTCTTAGCCATCTGCGGACTTTCTGCTCCCGGTTTCTGGCTGGGCCTTATGGGGATCCAGTTCTTCTCTGTAAAGATGGGCATGCTCCCGTCCGCAGGCCTGGAGTCCTGGAAGAGCCTGGTGCTGCCGTCTTTAGTAATGGGTACAGGTATCATGGCTACCCTTGCCAGATATTCCCGTTCCTCCATGCTTGAGACCTTAAGAGAGGATTATGTCCGTACTGCCCGCGCCAAAGGACAGAAGGAGTCCATCGTTATGTTCCGCCATGCGTTTAAGAACTCCCTGATCCAGGTCGTTACGATCCTTGGCCTTCAGATCGGCGGACTGTTATCCGGTTCCGTTATCACGGAGAACATCTTCTCCATCCCCGGAATGGGCCGTCTTCTGGTAGACTCCATCTCATTCCGTGACTATCCGGTGATCCAGGGACTTTTAATGATCTTTGCCCTCCAGTACGTTCTCATCAACCTGGTGGTTGACGTATTATACGGCGTGATCAACCCGAAGATCCGCCTCGATTAACAGCAAGCAGGAGGATATTATGCCAAACACACAGAATGAACAGGTGAAAACCGATACCTCTTTTGAGGAAAATTATATTGACGAGAACGTCAGCGTCAAAACCAATAAAACAAAAGAATTTATCAAAAAATTCATGAAGAGGAAGACCGCAGTGGCCGCCTTCTTCGTAATGTGCTTCCTTCTGCTCATGGCTCTCTTCGGACCGAGCCTTGCCCCCTATGCGCCGGAAGCATACGACTATGACAATATCCTGGCAGGCCCCAGCGCCAGCCACTTATTCGGCACAGACCAGTACGGCCGCGATATCTTCAGCCGTATTTTAGCAGGTACTCCCCTTACTCTCGGCGTATCCCTGTCCTCCGTTATCGTGGGCGCTGCCCTGGGTACGGTCCTGGGACTTCTGGCCGGCTACTACGGCGGCTGGATCGAGATGCTGGTAATGCGCGGAGCTGACGTATTATTCAGCTTCCCGGATATCCTGCTTGCCATCGCCATCGTAGCTCTTCTGGGCCCTGGCATCGTCAACGTATTCATCGCTGTGGCCGTATTTACGGTCCCCAGCTTTGCCCGTATCATGCGAAGTGCGACCCTGGCCGTGAAAGGCTCCCTCTATGTAGAGGTGGCCCGGAGCCTTGGATGTAAGGACGGACGTATCCTGTTTGTCCATATCTTCCCGGGTACGCTCCAGTCCCTGATCGTAAACTTCACCATGAGAATCGGTTCTGCCATCATGGCAGCATCTTCCTTAAGTTTCCTCGGTTTCGGCGCAAACATTGCTGACCCGGAGTGGGGCGCAATGCTTTCCCTGGGCCGAAGCTACCTGAGCACCGCACCGCACATGGTTTACCTGCCGGGTCTTGTGATCTTCATCACAGTTCTTGCATTCAACCTGTTCGGCGATGGATTAAGAGATACTCTTGACCCGAAGATCAAGTAAGAGAGGGAAATAGGAAAGGAGCCAATATGTCACAAGAAGTATTACTCAGCGTAAAAGACTTACGCACAGAATTTTTCTCCAGTAAGACCAGCAGTGTGACTGCGATCAAGGACGTTTCCTTCGATATGTACCGCGGAGAGGTCCTGGGTCTGGTGGGAGAGTCCGGATGCGGAAAGAGCGTTACGTCTTTATCGATCATGCAGTTATTAAAGGATACTCCCGGTAAGGTCACCAACGGTTCAGCTACGCTGGACGGCGTCAACCTGGTGGAAGCCAGCGACGCCCAGATCCGCGACATCCGCGGCGGCAAGATGAGCATGATCTTCCAGGAGCCCATGTCTGCATTGAACCCGTCCATGCGGATCGATAAACAGATGATCGAGACCATCCGCCTGCACCAGGATATGACCAAGGAGCAGGCTCTGGCCCATGCGGCAGATATGTTAAAGAAGGTCGGTATCCCTGATCCGGCCCGGGTATTAAAGAACTACCCGCACCAGTTATCCGGCGGTATGAGCCAGCGTGTCATGATCGCCATGGCCCTCAGCAACAACCCGGAGCTCCTGATCGCCGATGAGCCCACCACCGCCCTGGACGTGACCATCCAGGCCCAGATCCTGGACCTGATGAAAAAGCTCCAGAAGGAGGACGGCTCCAGTATCCTGCTGATCACTCATGACCTGGGCGTTGTGGCAGAGATGTGTACCCGCGTGATCGTTATGTATGCCGGAAAGATCGTGGAGATGGCACCGGTGGAGAAGCTGTTTGCCACTCCGTCCCACCCCTATACCCAGGGACTGATCGCTTCCGTGCCGAAGTTAGGTTCGGGCGTAAAAGTGCTTCCCAGCATCCCGGGCAGCGTACCGGATCTGGCTTCCATGCCGACTGGCTGCCGTTTCGCACCGCGCTGCAAGTATGCAACCGACAAGTGCAGAGAGCAGGAACCAGAGCTTTTGGATATCAGTGAAGACCAGAAGTGCAGATGCTGGCGGACACAGGAAGGGTAAGGAAACAGATTATGGAAAAGAACGTAATTCTTTCATTAAAAAATGTATCTAAGACTTTCCCAGTGGGAAAATCTCTGTTAGGCAGGCCGACAAAGTTCGTTCATGCCGTAAATGACGTAAGTTTTGACGTTTACGAAGGCGAGACCTTCTCCATCGTAGGCGAGTCCGGCTGTGGTAAGTCCACCACCGGACGTCTGATCAACCATCTTCTGATCCCGGATTCCGGCGAGATCTGGTTCCAGGGAAAAGAGATCTCCCATATCTCCCAGGATGAGATGCGTCCCATCCGTAAGGATATGCAGATGATCTTCCAGGACCCGGCGGGAAGCTTAAATCCCCGTATGAGAGTTTCTGAGCTGATCGAGGAGCCGCTCCTGATCCATACGGACATGAGTGCAGAGGAGAGGGCAAAGATCGTAAACAATCTGTTAAAGATCGTTGGTCTGAGCGATAAGCATGCCAGCCGTTATCCTCATGAGTTCTCCGGCGGACAGAAGCAGAGGATCGGAATTGCCCGTGCCCTTACGGTAAACCCCCATCTGGTGATCGCCGACGAGCCGATCTCCGCTCTGGACGTTTCCATCCAGGCACAGGTATTAAACCTTCTCCATAAGCTCCAGGAGGAGTACAAGCTGACATACGTATTTATCTCCCATGACCTTTCCGTTGTGGAGATGATCTCTGACCGTATCGCCGTTATGTACCTGGGCTTCGTTGTGGAGACCGCTCCCAAGGAAATGCTGTACAAGACTCCGCTGCATCCTTATACAGAGGCTCTTCTTTCCGCAGTTCCGATCCCGGATCCAACGCTGCATAAGGAGAGGATCATCCTGGAGGGAGATATCCCGTCCACCATCAACCTTCCCAAGGGCTGTCCCTTTGCCGCCCGGTGTAAGAAATGCAGACCGGAGTGCTTAGAGCAGAGACCGGAGAGAGTTGAGGTCGAGCCGGGCCACTTTGTTGCATGTCATCTCTATAAGAAATAGGATGGTAAATTCAGAGAAACAAGGAGACTGATAAAATGAATAAACCGTTAATTGAAGCATGTGTGGATTCCTACCAGTCCTGCGTGAACGCATGGAAGGGCGGCGCTGACAGACTTGAGCTCTGTGCTCACTTAGCCATCGGCGGCTGCACACCGTCCCCGTTCGTATTCCGCCAGGTAATGGAGGACTGCGACCATATCAAAGCAAATATCCTGATCCGTCCCCGTTTTGGCGACTTCCTCTATACAGAGAAGGAAATGGAATTAATGTGCGACGAGATCCGCATGTTCCGTCTTCTGGGAGCCAACGGCGTTGTGATCGGTGCTTTAACTCCCGACGGAGACCTGGATATGGAGAAGATGAAACGGATGATGGACTGCGCAGGCGGAATGGATGTTACGCTCCACCGTGCCTTCGATATGACCAGAGATCCCATGGAGACACTGGAAAAGGCCATTGAGCTGGGCTGTAAGACGATCCTTACATCCGGACAGCAGAGCGACGTGGTTGCCGGTAAGGATCTGTTAAAGGACGTATATGCGGCTGCCGCAGGCCGGATCGACATCATGGCTGGCTGTGGTGTTAAAAAATGGAACATCCAGGAAGTCCATGACCATACTGGAATCGTAGTTTTCCATACCACAGGAAGAAAGGGA
>NZ_JAXXBR010000084.1:0-9276 GCF_037242085.1 Alitiscatomonas sp.
TTTTTTGTCTTAGGAATAGTTCCTATATTTGCCAATGATAATTATACACTAACTCCTTTCTCAGTCTGCGGAAGGCCTGAATAGCCAGTCCTGGCCGTATACTGTCTTTTGTATACACAAAACTTAACAGAAATTAAACACACTGGCCGGAGTACCGCTAAGAACTTAGCATAATGCACAAATTATCCCATAGGACAAACCTTATAATTGGTATAATTGTATATATATTAGACGGAATGGCCAGGGGATGGTATGATGTTTCCATAAAAATACAAAGAAGCTAAAGGGGGAAATCCTATGAATCTCGCATTTTTAGGTTTTGCAATGATCATTGTGTTCATGGCGCTGATCATGGCAAAGAAACTGAGTCCGTTCACATCCCTGATCCTGGTGCCGGTGGCATTCGGACTGCTGGCCGGATACGGCTGGGATACCCTGGGCTACGCCATGGACGGCATCAAGAGCGTGGCCTCTACATTTGCAATGATGACCTTCGCGATCTTATACTTCGGCGTCATGCTGACAGCTGGCATGTTCGATCCCATGGTGGACCATGTGGTCGCCTGGTGTAAGGGGGATCCCTTGAAGGTACTGGTAGGAACGGCCATCCTGGCGGCCTTCGTTTCCTTAGACGGCGACGGCACCACCACGGTCATGATCTGCTGTACGGCCATGATCCCCATTTATAACCGGTTAAAGATCAAAAAGATCTACCTGGCTACCCTCATCATCTTACAGAACTGTATCATGAACCTGATCCCCTGGGGCGGTCCCACAGCCCGGGTCATGTCGGTCATGAAGCTGGATGCGGGAGAGATCCTGGCTCCGCTGGTGCCGGGAATGGTGCTTTCGGCCATTTATGTGGTGGGCGTATCCTATTACCTGGGCCTTAAGGAGAGAAAGCGGCTGGGCGTTGCAAAGGCCGCGGCCTCGGAGGCACATAAGGTGGAGGTGTCCCCGGAGGAGCAGGAGTGGAAGCGGCCAAAGCTGATCTTCTTTAACCTGGCCCTGACCGCCGCTGTCATCGTATCCCTGATCATGGGCCTGGCTTCCTCTGCCATCCTCTTCGGCGTGGGAACGGCCATCGCCCTGGTGGTGAACTATCCCGACCAGAAGATCCAGAGAAAGGTCATCAGCTCCCTGGCTCCTGATATGATCAACGTGGTCATGATGGTCCTGGGCGCAGGCGTGCTCATGGGCATCTTAAACGGTCCCGAGGACGCGGGCATGTCAAACGCCATCGCCCAGTTCTTAGTGTCCGTGATCCCCGAATCCCTGGGACGGTACTTCGCGGTGATCATCGCCGTCATCAGCGCGCCGGGTACCTACCTTTTAAACAACGACGCCTTTTACTACGGTGTTCTCCCGCCCCTGGCGGCAACGGCAGAGGCCTACGGGTTCACCAGCCTCCAGATCGGCTTCGCGGCCCTCATGGGACAGGCCTTCCATTTCTTAAGCCCGCTGGTACCCTTTATCTACCTGCTCATGGACCAGACCGAGATCACCCTGGCCCAGTACCAGGGCTATATCTTCAGATGGTGCGTGGGGATCTTCGTGATCTTCATGGTCATGGGGCTGGCTCTGGGATATCTTCCGGTTTTATAATACCTTTCCTTAACGGGACGCTGCGGTCTGCGGCGTCCTGTTCTGGCAGAAGGGCATAAGAAACGCCCTATATATCACATAAAGATATATATATTGGATAAAAAATACCGGAAATGGTATAGTGAGTATAGAAAAAATGACCGAATGAGAAGGAGGGGATCAGATGGAGATCTTAAAAACAGCCATGGCCGGGACCCTGGAGTCCAGCGATGCCCAGGTGACCGTGGAGCCGGGAGACAACGGCATCGAGCTGATGATCGAGAGCAGCGTGATCCATCAGTATGGGAGACAGATCCGCGCGGTGGCCCTGGAGACCTTAGAACGGCTGGATGTGAAAAACGCCAGGGTGACAATCTTTGACAAGGGCGCCCTGGACTGTACCTTAAAGGCCAGAGTGGAATGCGCCGTTTACCGCAGCAACGGCGTCAGTGAAAATCTTCCGTGGGGAGGTGTGATCCGGTAATGCATCCAAATAAAAAACGATTAAGACGTTCCATGATGTTTTTGAACTGCCAGAAGCCGGGCCTTATCAAGGACCCCTATATTTATAAGCCGGATTCCATCATGCTGGATCTGGAGGACGCGGTGGCGGAGAACCAGAAGGACGCGGCCAGGTATTCCCTGTTCCACGCCTTGCAGGAGATCGACTACCATGGCGTAGAACGGGTGGTGCGGATCAACGGCCTGGACACGCCTCACTGGAAGGAGGATATCCGGGTCTGCGTGGCCGGAGGGGCTGACACCATCCGGATCGCAAAGACCGAGACGGCCCAGGATGTGAGGACTGTGGAGGAGCATGTGCTGGCGGCTGAGCGGGAGTTTGGACGGCCCGAGGGCAGCACTCTTTTAATGGCGGCCCTGGAATCCTGCAAGGGCGTTTTAAATGCCCTGGAGGTGTGCCAGTCCTCAGACCGGCTCATCGGCATCGCCCTTTCCGGCGGCGACTACACAAAGGACCTTCAGACCACCATCACCGGCACCGGCGTGGAGCTCATGGGAGCCAGACAGCATATGATCATGGCGGCCCGGGCGGCAGGCGTCCAGTGCTGGGATACGGTGTTCACCAACCTGGACGACATGGAGGGCTTTGAAAAGGAGACCCGTATGATCAAGCTCATGGGCTTCGATGGAAAATCCCTGGTGAACCCCCGTCAGATCGCCGTGGTACATAAGGTGTTCACCCCTGCTGAAAAGGAGATCGTGTTTGCCGAAAAGGTGGTGCGGGAGATCGACGACAAGAAGGCAAAGGGCATCGGTGTATTTACCGTGGATGGAAAGATGATCGACATCGCCTTCTACGACGGAGCAAAGAGAACGCTGGCCATGGCCAAGGCGGCCGGCGTGTATAAGGGGGAGCTGTAATATGATCAATGCTGTTGGAAGAGAGATCCCCGGGGAGATCTTAAAAAAGACCGGCAAGGAACCCTTTCAGGGAGCCTATGCCTATGACAATCATGAATATAAAAAAGCGGCTCCCACCGTCCGCGCGCTCTGCGATCCGGGCCGGAGCAAAATGGTGGAAAACATCCATGAGGCTCTGGTAAAATGCGGCATCCGGGACGGGATGACCCTTTCCTTCCATCACCATTTCCGTGAGGGAGATTATGTGGTCAACATGGTCATGGAGGAGATCCACAAAATGGGCATCAGGGACCTGACCATCTGCGCCAGCTCTCTGGGCAAGGCCAACGACCCCATCGTGCCCTACATCGAGGACGGCACCATCACCGGGATCCAGTCCTCCGGCGTCCGCGGAAAGATCGGAGAGGCCATCTCCACCGGGCGTTTAAGGGACCTGGCCATCATGCGCTCCCACGGCGGAAGGGTCCGCGCGGTGGAATCCGGCGAGGTCCATATCGACATCGCCTTCATCGGGGCCCCCACCTGCGATGAATACGGAAACATGCGGGCCAACGGCGGAAAGAGCGACTGCGGCGTATTATCCTACGCCATGGTGGATGCGGAATATGCCGACAAGGTGGTCGCCCTCACCGACTGCCTGGTCCCCTTCCCCAACGTTCCCGCCAGCATCTCCATGGTCCATGTGGACTATGTGTGCGTGGTGGACGAGATCGGAAATCCGGCAAAGATCGCCACTGGAGCGGCAAAGCCCACCACCGATGTGAGAAAGATCATGATGGCGGACTACTGCACCCAGTTTGTGATCCACACACCGTATTTTAAAGAGGGCTTTTCCTACCAGACCGGCGTGGGCGGAGCCTCCATCGCCTCCACCATTTCCCTGGGAAAGATCATGGAGGAGCGGGGGATCCACATGGGCCTGGGCCTGGGAGGCATCACCACCCCCATGTGTGAGCTTCTGGAAAAGGGCCTGATCAAAAAGATCGTGGATACCCAGGATTTCGATCTGGGAGCCATCGAGTCCATTAAGAGAAACCCGGACCACATTGAGATCTCCGCCTCGGAGTATGCCAACCCGTTCAATAAGGGAGCCTTCGTCAACAAGCTGGATTTCGTGATCCTGGCTTCCCTGGAGGTGGACGTGGACTTTAACTGCAACGTGGTGGTGGGCTCCGACGGCATGATCACAGGGGCCCAGGGCGGTCATCCGGATACGGCGGCCGGCGCAAAATGCACCATCGTCATCGCGCCGCTCCTGCAGGGACGGATCCCGGCCATCTGCACCCGTGTGACTACGGTGACGACTCCCGGCGAGACCGTGGACGTGGTCATCACCGATTACGGCATTGCCATCAACCCCAGACGGCAAGACCTGATCGAATGTATGAAGGACGTGGACCTTCCATTCTGCACCATTGAAGAGCTGCGGGATAAGGCCTACGCCATGGTGGGAGAACCGGATCCGGTGCAGTTTGACGACCGGATCGTGGGCGTCATCGAGGCCCGGGACGGCACCATCATCGACGTGGTCCGCCAGATCAAGGAATACGAGTTCTCATAACCCCTTTTCATAAATACAGATCCCGGCCAGGCCGGGAAAGGCAGACGGTCCGGAGGCACTGTCAGTTTCCGGGCCGTTTTGCCGCCTGAAATGCTAAGAAAGTGCGAAACTTTCATGGAAATATACAAAGAAAACGCAAAATAAGCTTCAAAGGAGAGAAAAAGTATGTCGGGTACCCTTGTAGGAATCCTTGGATTCGCCTGTATCGTCGCCATCGTGGTGACACTGTTCAAAAGTAAGACCCTGCCCAGCATTGCCTTCATCGTTTTTCCGATGATCCTGGCTCTTGTGCTGGTCCTGGGAAAATATTATACCTGGGAGGACATTGCATCCCTCATTAAGAGCGGCTTTTCCAGCACCGGTCCCACAGCGGCCCTGTTCGTGTTCAGTGTCCTGTATTTCGGTATCATGACCGACGCCGGGATGTTCGACGTGATCATCGGGAAGCTGATGCTTCTGGTGAAAGACAGCGTGGTGGGCGTCTGTATCATGACTTGCATCATCGCACTCATCGGCCATCTGGACGGCGGCGGCGCTTCCACCTTCTGTATCGTGGTCCCGGCCATGCTGCCAGTCTATAAAAGGATGCATATGCGTCCCACTACCATGCTGCGGATCGCGGTGCTTTCCATGGGCGTACTGAACCTGATGCCCTGGGCTGGTCCCACCATGCGGGCGGCCACAGTCCTGGGCATCGAGGCCGGAGCCTTATGGCGCACCATCATGCCGATCCAGGCCTGCGGGATCATCCTGGCTCTGGCCGTGGCCGTTGTCAACGGCATCATTGAAAAGAAGCGGGGAGCCGGATTAAACGGGCTCCTGGCCCAGACTGAGGGTCAGGCAGCAGTGAGCCCGGCAGAAGCAGCGGCAGCGGAAGCCGCCAGCGAGCTGGCCCGTCCCAGATTGTTCTTTTTTAACGTGTTCCTTACCATTGCGGTCATTGCCCTTCTGATCCTGGACATCTTCCCCAGCTACGTTCCCTTTATGATGGGCGTGGCCCTGGCGATCCTGGTAAATTATCCGGGGGCGAAAATGCAGAAGAAGATCATCAATCTCCACGCCGGTCCGGCCCTTATGATGTGCTCCACCCTCATGGGAGCAGCCGTTCTCATGGGCGTTCTTGTAAAGAACGTGGAGGGCACAGAAAGCGTCATCACCTGTATGTCCGGCCTGATCAGCGGCTTTTTACCGGCTGTGCTGGGACGCCACCTGCCGCTGGTGATCGGTATTTTAAGCGTGCCTCTGGCCCTGGCCTTCGATACGGACAGCTATTTCTACGGAATGCTTCCGGTAATGATCGGGATCGGAGAGGGCTTCGGCATCGCCGCCACTCCCATTGCCGTTGCCATGGTGGTATGCAGAAACTGCGCCACCTTCATCAGCCCCATGGTTCCGGCCACCCTTCTGGGCGTTGGCCTGGCAGACGTGGACATCAAGGACCATATCAAGAACAGCTTTTTATGGGTATGGGGCTTCAGCTTTATCTGCATGATCGTTGCCGTCCTGTTCGGGATCATGCCCTTATAATTGAAAATCTTAGAAAGAAAAACGCCGTTTCCCTGCGGGCTGATCACAGCTCCGCGGGGGACGGCATTTTTTGTGGTGGAATTTTGGAAAAACAATGATTTTGTAAGAAAAATGTCAGATTAATTATGCGGTTCTTTCTTGAGGACCGGCCTTTTATCTGATAAAATAGGATTGACAAAGAAATTGGGATGGAAAAGGGCTGGTTTCGTGAACCGATGGAAGGAGGCAGACATGGGAAAAGCGATCCTTACTTTTATTTGTATATTCCTGTCATTGGCATTCGGCTTCGATTCCTATGCATCCGAGCATCTGCTTCCACTGGAGGAAAGTGAGTACCAGGAGATCGTTTCCATGAGAGACGAGGTATTATTTCAGATTAATCATGGAGGAGCCCGTGCAGAACTTGGGCGGGATGTGCGGATGGATGAACTGGGGATGGAGAGGGCATATAAAATTTATTCGGAGCCAGGGCTTTTAAAAACAGAGGATCCGAAGAAATCATTGGAGAACAGTGATTATATGTGGCAGATTCCTGTTTATACAGGTCATGTTACGGTTCTGGCTGATATAACGAAAGTAACACTGCTTCCAAAGGATATCCCGGAAGATGCAGAAGAGATGCTTAAAGATGGCTTAAACGACTGGACAGTGGGAGCTGTCTATGTGTACAAAAATGAAACGGTTGATTATAACGAAGCAGTGGCTGTTTCCCTGGAGGCGGCGGGATATGACAGCGATAAATACAGATATGAGATCGTTTCCGGACTTCCCGGGATCCGATATCCCGCAGCAGTCGTATTCAGTGCAGATGGAACCCCCGAGTTTATCATTCCAGTTCAGAAAGCCACGGCACATGCATTTACCGGAGAGTGGCCGACGGCGGCAGAAAACAGGAGTACAGTACCATCTTTGGAGGTACAGGATGGCCGCAATGACAGCGGAACCAGCTTCCCGGTTTATTATTACAGCGATGTTGCCAGAGCATCAAACTCCTGGCTTCGGTACGGGATGGGCCTTTCCTATAAAGAGAGAGGCTTTGGAGCCGGGAACATATCGGCTGTTATATTGGGAGCTGCCGGAGTTTTCACCATAGCAGGTGTCATAAGAAATAAAAATCGTACTTGATAGAACGGGACCATGTATGCCGAAAGCGAGGAAGCAAAATGAAAAAAATAACCGCATGCTTATGTATTATGGCTGTTACGATGTTTTTTGCCTTCTTTCTGTTTTATCCGTGGAGTAAGAAGGTTTACGAGGATGGAGGAACGACCATATATTCCAGCCTTACATATGAACTGATCATATGGAGAACCATCGGCGGGAAAGATGATATTGAGTTTTATCTATTCCCTGAAAACCTGAAAAACCATGTGGTGTAGGGACAGAAAGAAAAGAAACTGCACCTGTAAGGGAGGGGGACATAGACTTGCGCATTTATCTTTATACATTCATTTTGACGTTTGTTTTTTCTTTTTTCCTGTTTTTTCCGTGGAATAAGAAAATTTACGAAGAGGAGAGGATGGTCACCTATTCCAGTCTTTCTTACAAGATCATGATATGGAAGGAGCGGAATTATTTGTATGTGCGAGGAGCCGATCCCGATTGATACAGATAACTGCTTTATCCCCAGCAATCTCATCTAAGGAACGGTATGAACGCAGAAATCGGTGAAAGTCGGCGATTCTGATAAATGGCTATATGAACAGTATCACATGATTTTAATCGAAAATTTATACGAAATGGATCGCACTTTTCACCATACAATGCAAAAGACTGCAAAGCACTCGGACAAACGGATGCGTTGCGGTCTTTATTTTATGATATTCTCCTGTTTAGGTCTGATGTTCTTCAGAAAATCTGAGTGTGGGACCTGCGGTCTGGCAAATCCTGCATTAATTTAAAGAAGGAAACGTTCCTCCCCAGGCGCAGATAGCGTTTTTCAGTCTTATATCTGATCGATTCATGAAATCCACGAATTTCCAAAAATGAAATAAAAAGCACAAAATACCGCAGAGATCCCCAGGAGAATGCCGTGCCACAGGCCGGACCGTTTCCATGCTTTCTCCTCCTCTGGACTTAAGCCCCCGGTTCCCCATTCGCCTTTAAATATACGCTGCCGCTTATGCTTTGAAACATACCAGCATAACCAGACCGCATACCCGGCCGCTGCCAGCAAAAGGGTGATCAGGACAGCTCGGAGAAACGCTGTTATGGGGCAGATCACAGCCAGGAGGCCGGTGAAAAGGAGAAGAAGGATCGGGATATCTGCCGCAACGTATGCAAATTTCCCAAACAGGTCGCGGTACAGGACCTTTGCCTGCTGTGCCTGTTTTATATCTTTGTCATAGGCTTCCTGGGACAATCCCGCGGCCAGACACTTGACGGACAGGTATCCAATGAACAGGATCCAGAACAGATCCGCGACCCCATCAAAGGTCACTATTTTCAGAACGACAAACGCACAGCCAAGCAGAGATACAAGCAGGTTTTTCGGACTGACTAATTTCATGGAAGCACCTCCTCATAACTTCATATTCCGGTTTTGCTTAGGCGATGGTCTTATAAAGGTGAAGCGATCATTGGGGTTTTATCTGAAGAATACCATCCGAGAGCACCAGCTCGCCGGACTCAATGAGCGCATCCTCCTGATAAGCCCTTTTTTCAGCAATAAGAGAATCCTCCTGTACAGTAAGGACATAATCAAAATTCCCCCGGTCCGAAAGATCATAACCGGTGCCTTCCGCATAGTCATAGACCAGGATCTGGTCGTTGACGATTCCTGAGCCAATACTCAGGGTGGAGCAAAGCTCTGGTTTGCCGTCTCCGGTGAGATCACAGAAATAAACGCTCCAGATGGGCATTCCATTATAGAGAGGGGTAATTTCGCTTCCCTTCACAGCTTCCAGCTGCTCTGCGCTCCAGCGAAAGGTGGTTTCTGGAAATTCCTCCAGATCATACTCTCTGACATCATCCCAGACCATTTCGTCTCCATGGAGACAGTCAAACCATTTGACTGGCCGGCCCGGCTCTGGAGCTTTGCTGCTTTCAGATGCGGATATTTCTTCATGGCTTATCACCACCTCCCCGTCCTCATCCAGACGGTAGATCTGGAACACGATCCCGATTTCCGGAACTTCTCCTTTTTTAAAGGAATCCGGATTAAAGAGGACACGGATCCCATCGCCGGGAGCCAGACCTTCGGGGATGGATACGCTGTCATA